>NZ_JBQOUX010000013.1:89975-106203 GCF_052216785.1 Streptomyces sp. JW3
GCACGTTCTACGCACCCACCCGTACGGCACACCCGTTCCCGGAGGGATCTCGTGCACAGAACCAGGCTCAGCACCAGGCCCAGAACCAGGCCCAGCACCACCAGGAGAACCAGACTCCGCACCCCGCTCGCCCTCTTGGCCGGCCTGCTGCTGGCCGTGGGCGCGCCGGCCACGGTGGCCGGCGCCCAGCCCGGCGCCGCTGCCCAGGACGCTCCGGCCGCCGCCGAGGGGCAGTTCCAGCAGGTGCCGCTGGCCAAGGGCGAACCCGAGATGGGTGAGCCGATGTCGCTCGCCGTGCTTCCGGACCGCAGCGTCCTGCACACCTCCCGCGACGGCACCCTGCGCCTCACCGACGAGGGCGGCGTCACCAAGGTCGCCGGAAAGATCCCGGTCTACAGCCACGACGAGGAGGGCCTCCAGGGCGTCGGCATCGACCCGGACTTCGCGAACAACCGGGCGATCTACCTCTACTACGCCCCGCCGCTGGACACCCCCGAGGGCGACGCCCCGGAGAACGGCTCCGCCGCCGACTTCGCCAAGTTCGACGGCGTCAACCGGCTCTCCCGGTTCGTCCTCAACCCCAACGGCACCCTGGACCCGGCCAGCGAGAAGAAGGTCCTGGACGTCGCGGCCTCGCGCGGCACCTGCTGCCACGTCGGCGGTGACATCGACTTCGACGCCGACGGCAACCTGTACCTCTCCACCGGCGACGACTCCAACCCGTTCGCCTCGGACGGCTTCACCCCGATCGACGAGCGCCCCGACCGCAACCCGGCCTTCGACGCCCGCCGCAGCTCCGGCAACACCAACGACCTGCGCGGCAAGATCCTGCGGATCAAGGTCGCCGAGGACGGCTCGTACACCGTCCCGGACGGCAACCTGTTCGCCCCCGGCACCGACAGGACCCGTCCCGAGATCTACGCGATGGGCTTCCGCAACCCGTTCCGGATGAGCGTCGACGACGAGACCGGCACCGTCTACGTCGGTGACTACGGCCCCGACGCGGGCGCCGCCGACCCGGACCGGGGCCCGGCCGGACAGGTCGAGTTCGCCAAGGTCACCGAGGCCGCCAACTTCGGCTGGCCGTTCTGCACCGGCGACAACGACCCGTACGTCGACTACGACTTCGCCACCGGCACCTCCGGCGGGACCTTCGACTGCGCCGCCCCGAAGAACACCTCGCCGCACAACACCGGCCTGGTCGACCTGCCGCCCGCGCAGGCCGCCTGGATCCCGTACGACGACGACTCGGTGCCCGAGTTCGGCAGCGGCTCCGAGTCCCCGATGGCCGGCCCGGTCTACCGCTACGACCCCGACCTGGACTCCGAGGTGAAGTTCCCCGAGGAGTACGACGGGCAGTTCTTCGCCGGTGAGTTCGGCCGCCAGTGGATCAAGCCGATCGAGCAGAACGACGACGGCTCGGTCGCCGCGATCAACGACTTCCCGTGGACCGGCACCCAGATCATGGACATGGAGTTCGGCCCGGACGGCGCGCTCTACGTCCTCGACTACGGACTGTCCTGGTTCCAGGGCGACGACGACTCCGCCCTCTACCGGATCGAGAGCGCCGAGGACGGCTTCTCCCCGATCGCCGAGGTGAGCGCCGACAAGACGTCCGGGGCGGCCGGCCTGCGGGTCAAGTTCACCGGCTCGGCCACCGACGCCGACTCCCCGGACCTCACCTACAGCTGGGACTTCGGCGACGGCACCACGGGCACGGGGCTGACCGCCACCCACCGCTACAAGAAGGCGGGCACCTACAGCGCCACCTTCACCGCCAAGGACCCCGAGGGCAACACCGGCACCGCCAGCGTCCGCATCGTGGTCGGCAACACCGAACCCACGGTGAAGATCGACATACCCGGCGACGGCGCCCTGGCCGCCTTCGGTGAGCCGGTCCCCTTCAAGGTGACGGTGACCGACCCCGAGGAGACCGTCGACTGCTCCAAGGTCAAGGTCGTCTACAGCCTCGGCCACGACCACCACGCCCACGAGCTGACCAGCGAGACCGGCTGTGCGGGCACCCTCACGCCGCCCGCCGGGGACGGCGGACACGACCCCAACGCCAACATCTACGGTGTCGTCGGCGCCAGCTACACCGACGGCGGGGCAGGCGGCCAGGAGGCGCTGACCGGCACCGCCCGCACCGTGCTCCAGCCGCTGCACCGCCAGGCCGAGCACTTCACCACCCAGCAGGGCGTCTCCGCCATCGACAAGACCGGCGCCAACGGCGGCAAGACCGTCGGCGACATCAACGACGGCGACTGGATCTCCTTCACGCCGTACAAGTTCGACGGGCAGAAGAAGCTGACCGTCCGCGCCTCCTCCGGCGGCGCCGGCGGCTACGTCGAACTGCGCACCGGCTCGCCCACCGGCCCGCTGCACGGCTCGGCCTACATCCCGCCGACCGGCGGCTGGGAGTCCTTCCAGGACGTCGACGTACCGCTGCGCGCCCTGCCGAAGAAGACCACCGACATCTACCTCGTCTTCAAGGGCGGCGAGGGCGCGCTGTTCGACGTGGACGACTTCGAGTTCTCCAAGGAGCCGTACCGGGACGGCAAGAAGGTCCTGGTCTTCTCCAAGACGGCCGGCTTCCGGCACGACGCCATCCCCGAGGGCATCGCGGCCCTGAAGGAACTCGGCGCCCCGGCCGGCATCACCGTCACCGCCACCGAGGAGGCCAAGCAGTTCACCACCGCCAACCTCGCCAAGTACGACGCGGTCGCCTTCCTCTCCACCACGGGTGACGTACTGAACGCCGAGCAGCAGACGGCGTTCGAGAACTACGTGCGCGGCGGTGGCGGCTACCTCGGCGTCCACGCCGCCGCCGACACCGAGTACGACTGGCAGTTCTACGGCGGCCTGGTCGGCGCCTACTTCGACTCGCACCCGGCCCAGCAACAGGCCACCGTGCGGGTCGAGGACCAGGACCACCCGGCCACCGCCCACCTGGACGACACCTGGGCGCGCACCGACGAGCTGTACAACTACCGCACCAACCCGCGCGACCGGGTCAAGGTGCTCGCCACCCTCGACGAGACCACCTACCAGGGCGGCACCATGAAGGGCGACCACCCGATCGCCTGGTGCCAGAGCTACGAGGGCGGCCGCTCCTTCTACACCGGCCTCGGCCACACCAAGGAGTCGTACGCCGAGGAAGCCTTCCGCGCCCACCTGCTCGGCGGCCTCCAGTACGCCACCGGCCAGGTCAAGGCCGACTGCAAGCCGGACAAGGGCTACCGGAAGATCTTCAACGGCCAGACCCTGGACGGCTGGAAGCAGGCCGGCCCCGGCACGTTCGACGTCAAGGACGGCACCCTGGAGTCCAACGGCGGCATGGGCCTGCTCTGGTACCAGGCCAAGGAGCTGAAGTCGTACTCGCTCAAGCTCGACTGGAAGATGCGCGGCGACGACAACTCCGGAATCTTCGTGGGCTTCCCGGCCTCCGACGACCCCTGGTCCGCGGTGGACAAGGGCTACGAGATCCAGATCGACGCGACGGACGCGGCCGACCGCACCACGGGCGCCGTGTACTCCTTCAAGTCGGCCAACATCAAGGCCCGTGACCAGGTGCTGCGCCCGCCCGGCCAGTGGAACTCCTACGAGATCAAGGTCCAGGGCGAACGCCTCCAGGTGTTTCTCAACGGAGTCAAGATCAACGACTTCACCAACACGGACCCCGAGCGGAGCCTGACCGACGGCTACATAGGTCTCCAGAACCACGGTGCCGCCGACAAGGTCTCCTTCCGGGACATCCAGCTGAGGGAACTGCCCTCCTAGCCCGTTCTGTTCTTTCGGGCTCACCAGACGGCGGCGGGCGGGGGACGCCGGACCCCCGCCCGCCGTCACCACCCGGATCCGCCGGGGCATCGCCCGGTTTCTCCGGGGTTCCACCCCGACGCGTTCGACAAGGAGGCTGCCCATGTCCGCGTCCCCTTCCTCTTCGTCCCCGTCTTCCTCCCCGTCCTCGTCCTCGTTCTCCGCTTCCCGCACCGGTGTGTGGCTGATCGGCGCCCGCGGTTCCGTGGCCACCACCGTGGTGGCGGGCTGCGCCGCCGTGACCGCCGGCCTGCGCCGGCCGACCGGCATGGTGACCGAGACACCCCCCTTCACCGGCTCCGCCCTCCCCGCCCTCTCCACCCTCGTCTTCGGCGGCCACGACACCGTGGACTGCCCCCTCCCGAAGCGGGCCGAGGCGCTGGCCGCCGGGGGAGTGCTGCCCCCCGGCCTCCCCGCCGCGGTCGCCGCCGAACTCGTCGCCACCGACCGAGAGATCCGCCCCGGCGGCCCGCTGCCCGGCGACAACCGGTCCGCCGAGGAACTCGTCACCGCCTTCGCCACCGACATCCGCGACTTCGTCCGCCGCTCCGGGGCGGCCCGCGCGGTGGTCGTCAACGTGGCCTCCACCGAGCCGCTCGCCACCGGCCGGGACCTGCCGCCCAGCTCCCTCTACGCGGCGGCCGCCCTGCGCGCCGGCTGCCCGTACGTCAACTTCACCCCCTCCACCGGTATGCACCACCCGTCCCTGGCCGCCGAGGCGGCGTCCAGCGGCCTGCCGTACGCCGGCCGCGACGGCAAGACCGGCCAGACCCTGCTGCGCTCGGTCCTCGGCCCGATGTTCACCCAGCGGGCGCTCACCGTCCGGGCCTGGTCCGGCACCAACCTCCTCGGCGGCGGTGACGGCGCGGCCCTCGCCGACCCGGCCGCCGCGGCGGCCAAGAACGCCGGCAAGGAACGCGTCCTCGCCGACACCCTCGGCGCCACCGTCGAGGGTGAGGTCCACATCGACGACGTCCCCGCGCTCGGCGACTTCAAGACCGCCTGGGACCACATCGCCTTCGACGGCTTCCTCGGCACCCGCATGATCCTCCAGACCATCTGGCAGGGCTGCGACTCCGCGCTCGCCGCGCCCCTCGTCCTGGACCTGGCCCGCCTCGTCGCCCGCTCCCATGAACGGGGCCTGACCGGCCCGCTGCGCGAACTGGGCTTCTACTTCAAGGACCCGGTGGGGGACGGGCCGTCCGGCCTGGGCGACCAGTACGCGGAACTCCTCGGCTTCGCGGAACGTCTGAGGACGCGGCCGCCGGGCGACGACTCGACCGATTCGGTTGGCCCTGCCGATTCCGCCGGCCCTGCCGATTCCGCCGGCTCTGCCGGCTCTGCCGGCTCCGGGGAGCGCCGGTGAGGCGGGTGACTGGCGTGGGCGTGGGCGCGAGTACGGGTACGGGCATGGGTACGGGCATGGGCGCGGGCATGGGCGCGGGCGTTGTGCGGGACGCGGCATCGGGCGATGCAACGGAGCCGTACATCCCGGATGTCGGCGCCCCCGGGCCGGCCACCTCCCGGTCCGATGCCGAAGCGCGAGCCCGCACCCGCACCAGCACCCGCGCCGGTGCCCGCACCCGCCCCCACGTCCGCGCCTGGGTTGAACTCCTGCGGCTGCCCGCCCTGTTCACCGTCCCCGGCGACGTACTGGCCGGTGCCGCGGCGGCCGGGGTCCGGCCCGGGTACCGCACACTGCTCTCCATCGGTTCCTCCGTCTGTCTGTACGAGGCCGGTATGGTCCTCAACGACTGGGCCGACCGCACCGAGGACGCCGCCGAACGCCCCCACCGCCCCCTTCCGTCCGGCCGGGTGAGCCCGTCCGCCGCTCTCGCCGCGGCCTGCGTCCTGACCGGTGCCGGTCTGGCCCTCGCCGCCGGCGCCGGCCGCCCCGCCCTCACGGTGGCCGCGCCCCTCGCGGCGACCGTCTGGGCCTACGACCTCGCCCTGAAGCACACGCCCGCCGGCCCGGTCGCCATGGCCGGGGCCCGTGCCCTGGACCTGCTCCTCGGCGCCGCCGCCACCGCGGGCCGCACCCGCCCGGCGCTGCCCTCCGCCGCCCTCCTCGGCACCCACACCCTCGCGGTCACGGCGGTGTCCCGCCGGGAGACCACCGGCGGCTCGGCACTCGCCCCGCTCGCGGCCCTCGCCACCACCGCCGTACTGACCCGGCTGGTGACCCGGCCGCCCGCCCGACTCCCGACAGGCCGACGGGAAGCAGCCTCCCCCGGCCTGTCGGGCCTCACCCCGGCGCCCAGGCCCGAGCCGGGACCCCGACCCGAGCCGGGACCCCGACCCGAGCCGGGTCGGTCAGCCGCGTCGTGGCCCACCGCGTGCCTCGGCGCCGCCTACGCCGTCACCGCCGCCCGCCCCTACCTCCACGCCGCCCTCAATCCCTCACCCCCGCTCACCCAACGGGCCGTCGGCGGTGGCATCCGCGCCACGATCCCCCTCCAGGCCGCGCTCGCCTCCCGCTCCGGCGCGAGCACGCTCGGTCTGCTGATCGCCGGGCTCGCCCCGCTGGGCCGGCGGTTCGCCGGGAAGGTGAGCATCACGTGACGCCGCCCGCCGCACCGCAGGACGCCGTCGTCGCCCCGCTCCGATTCGGCTACGGCACCAACGGTCTCGCCGACCTCCGCCTGGACGACGCCCTCCCGCTCCTCGCCGACCTCGGCTACGACGGGGTCGGACTGACCCTCGACCACATGCACCTCGACCCGCTCGCCCCGGACCTGGCCGCCCGCACCCGCCGGGTCGCGCACCGGCTGGCCGCCCTCAGCCTGGGGGTCACCGTCGAGACCGGCGCCCGCTATGTCCTCGACCCGCGTCGCAAACACGGCCCCTCCCTCCTCGACCCCGACCCCGACGACCGCGCCCGCCGCGTCGACCTGCTGCTCACCGCCGTACGCGTCGCCGCCGACCTCGGCGCGCACGCCGTCCACTGCTTCAGCGGCATCACCCCGGACGGCACCGGCACCCGGGTGGCATGGGAACGTCTGACCGCCGCCCTCGCCCCCGTGGTGGACGCCGCCGCCACCGCCGGCGTCCCGCTCGCCGTCGAGCCCGAACCCGGTCACCTCCTCGCCACCCTGGCCGACTTCCACCATCTGCGCCGCGCCCTCGGCGATCCCGAGCCGCTCGGCCTCACCCTCGACATCGGCCACTGCCAGTGCCTCGAACCCCTCCCTCCCGCCGACTGCGTCCGCGCCGCCGGTCCCTGGCTGCGGCACGTCCAGATCGAGGACATGCGCCGCGGTGTCCATGAGCACCTCCCGTTCGGGGACGGGGAGATCGACTTCCCGCCCGTCCTCGCGGCCCTCGCCGCCACCGGCTACCAGGGCCTGACCGTCGTCGAACTGCCCCGCCACTCCCACGCCGGCCCCCACTTCGCCGCCCGCTCCCTCCCGTTCCTCCACCGGGCGGCGACCTCCGCCGCCGTCCCCACCACCAACCGGACCTTCACCACCACTCGGACTCCCACCGCCCGGACTCTCACCACTCGGACTCCCACCGCCCGGACTCTCACCACTCGGACTCCCACCGCCCGGACTCTCACCACTCGGACTCCCACCACGCGGACCCCCACCGCCACCGACCATCTCCCGGCGCCGGCCGCCCCACCCCCAGGCGTGCCCTCCGCCACCCCACAAGGGAGCACGCCATGACACGACCGCACGCCACCCACCCCACCCGGCGCTCGGAAGACCCCGACGCCGCCCGGGACCGGGGCACCGACGCCGCGCGGGACGACACCCGGGACGACACCCCGCACGATGCCTGGCACCAGGGCGCCGGCCCCGCCCTCACCCCGCCCCCCGACCTGCGTGCCGCCGTCACCGCCCGGCTCGACACCGCCGCCCGCCGCTGGCTGGAGCAGGCCCTCGACGAGGCCGCCACCCATCCCGGCGGCCACGGCCCGATCTCCGTGTGGGAACTGCGCCTCGCCGAAGCCGGCCGCCGGTGCGGCCCCGGCCACGCCGACGCCGTCCGCGTCCTGATCCTGCACGCGGCCCGCGCCGACGCGGACACCCTGGCCCGGGTCTACCACCAGGGCACCGCCGACGAACGCCGCGCCGTCCTGCACGCCCTGCCGCACCTGGTGCCCGGCGCCGACGCCCGCCCGCTCGTCGAGGACGCCCTGCGCACCAACGACACCCGGCTGCTGGCCGCCGCCGTCGGCCCGTACGCCGCCCGGCACCTCGATGACCACCAGTGGCGGCACGCGGTACTGAAGTGCCTGTTCACCGGCGTCGGTGTCGGCCAGGTGGCGGAGCTGGACCGCCGGGCCCGCGGGGACGCCGAACTCGCCCGGATGCTCGCCGACTACGCCGCCGAACGCACCGCCGCCGGCCGCCCAGTCCCCGAAGACCTGCACCGCGTCCTGGCCCTGACCGAACCGGCGACCGAGTCGCACGGCCCGGCAGACCCCCACGGCAAGGAGTCCTGATGCGCATCTTCGACCCCCACATCCACATGACCTCCCGGACCACCGACGACTACGAGGCCATGTATGCCGCGGGTGTCCGTGCCCTCGTCGAACCCGCCTTCTGGCTCGGCCAGCCCCGCACCTCGCCCGCCTCCTTCCGTGACTACTTCGACTCCCTCCTCGGCTGGGAACCCTTCCGCGCCGCCCAGTACGGCATCGCCCACCACTGCACGATCGCCCTCAATCCCAAGGAGGCCAACGACCCGCGCTGCGCCCCCGTCCTCGACGAACTGCCCCGCTATCTGCTGAAGGACCGCGTCGTCGCCGTCGGTGAGATCGGCTACGACTCGATGACCCCCGCCGAGGACACCGCGCTCGCCGCCCAGCTCCAGCTCGCCGCCGACCACGGCCTGCCCGCGCTGGTGCACACCCCGCACCGCGACAAGCCGGCCGGTCTGCGCCGCACCCTCGACCTGGTCCGGGAATCGGCGCTCCCCGTCGACCGGGTCCTGGTCGACCACCTCAACGAGACCACCGTCAAGGAGGCCAAGGACGCCGGCTGCTGGCTCGGCTTCTCCGTCTATCCGGACACCAAGATGGACGAGGCGCGGATGGTCGCGATCCTGCGCGCGTACGGACCCGACCAGGTGCTGGTGAACTCCGCCGCCGACTGGGGCCGCAGCGACCCGCTCAAGACCCGCAAGGTCGCCGACCTGATGCTCGCCGAGGGCTTCGACGAGGACGACGTGGACCGGGTGCTGTGGCGCAACCCGGTCGCCTTCTACGGGCTCAGCGGACGCCTCGAACTCGAGGTCACGACGCCCGACACCACCCACGAGGGCAACTCGATCCTGCGCGGCGGTGAGTGAGCGATGCGCTTCCGGCACCCCGACGGCTCCGTCGTCCACCTCGCCTACTGCACCAACGTGCACCCCGCCGAGACCCTCGACGGCGTCCTCGCCCAACTCCGCGACCACTGCGAACCAGTGCGCCGCCGGCTGGGCCGCGACCGGCTCGGCATCGGCCTGTGGCTGGCCCGCGACGCCGCCCACGCCCTGGTCACCGACCCGTCCGCGCTGCGCGGCCTGCGGGCCGAACTCGACCGGCGCGGCCTGGAGGTGGTCACCCTCAACGGCTTCCCCTATGAAGGGTTCGGCGCGGAAGAGGTCAAGTACCGCGTCTACAAGCCGGACTGGGCCGACCCCGAGCGCCTGGAGCACACCACCTCCCTCGCCCGTGTCCTGGCCGCACTGCTCCCCGACGATGTCACCGAGGGCAGCATCTCCACCCTTCCGCTGGCCTGGCGCACCGCCTATGACGACGCCCGCGCCGAGAAGGCCCGCGCCGCCCTGGGCACCCTCGCCGAACGCCTCGACGCGCTCCAGGAGCTGACCGGCCGCTCCATCCGCGTCGGCCTGGAACCCGAACCCGGCTGTGTCGTCGAAACGACCCGGGACGCCATCGCCCCGCTCACCGCGATCGGCCACGACCGCATCGGCATCTGTGTCGACACCTGTCACCTCGCCACCTCCTTCGAAGACCCGGGCACCGCCCTGGACGCCCTCACCGCCGCCCACGTCCCCGTCGTCAAATCCCAGCTCTCCGCCGCCCTGCACGCCGAACACCCCCGTCTCCCCGAGGTCCGCGAAGCACTCACCGCCTTCGCCGAACCGCGCTTCCTGCACCAGACCCGCACCACCACCCCGACCGGCCCCCGCCCGCACAGCCCCGACGCCCTGAACCAGGTACCGAACGGCACCTACGGCCCGGTTCAGGTACCGAACGGCACCCACGGCCCGGCGGATCAGGTACCGAACGGGCCCCAAGACCCGGATCAGGTACCGAACGGCACCCGCAACCCGGACCACACCCTCCACGGCACCGACGACCTGCAACAGGCCCTCACCGGCCACGCCCTGCCCGACACCTCCCCCTGGCGTGCTCACTTCCACGTCCCCCTGCACGCGGCCCCCGCCCCGCCGCTCACCTCCACCCTCGACGTCCTCAAAGCCACGCTGACCCGCCTCGTCGGCGGCCCGCACCCCTTCACCCGGCATCTGGAGGTGGAGACCTACACCTGGCAGGCCCTCCCTCCCGAGCTGCGCCCCCGGGCCCGCGCCCAGCTCACCGACGGCATCGCCGCCGAGCTGACCCTCGCCCGCGAACTGCTCTCCGACCTCGGCCTGAAGGAACTGCCATGACCGGACCCGCCCGCCCCGAAGGCACCGGCACCGGCACCGGCCCCACCCCGCTCCTCGTCCTGGACGTCGTCGGCCTCACCCCCCGTCTCCTCGACCACATGCCCCACCTCAAGACGCTCGCCCAACAGGGCTCCCGCGCGCCGCTCGGCACCGTCCTGCCCGCCGTCACCTGCGCCGCCCAGTCCACCTTCCTCACCGGGACCCTCCCCGCCGAACACGGCATCGTCGGCAACGGCTGGTACTTCCGCGAACTCGGCGACATCCTGCTGTGGCGTCAGCACAACGGACTGGTCGCCGGCGACAAGCTCTGGGACGCCGCCCGCCGCGCCCACCCCGGCTACACGGTCGCCAATATCTGCTGGTGGTACGCCATGGGCGCCGACACCGACCTCACCGTCACCCCCCGTCCCGTCTACTACGCCGACGGCCGCAAGGAACCCGACTGCTACACCCGGCCCCCGGCCCTGCACGACGAACTGACCGACACACTCGGCACCTTCCCTCTCTTCCACTTCTGGGGACCCGGCGCGGACCTGGTCTCCAGCCGGTGGATCATCGACGCCACCCGGCACATCCTGCGCACCCGCCACCCCGATCTGGCCCTGTGCTACCTCCCGCACCTCGACTACGACCTCCAGCGCTTCGGCCCCGACGACCCGCGCTCCCTGAAAGCCGCCACCGACCTGGACGCGGCCCTGGCCCCGCTCCTCGACGACGCCCGCGCCGAGGGACGTACCGTGGTCGCCCTGTCCGAGTACGGCATCACCCGGGTGAACCGGCCCGTGGACATCAACCGCGCCCTGCGCCGCGCCGGCCTCCTGGAGGTGCACACGCAGGACGGCATGGAGTACCTCGACCCGATGGCCTCCCGCGCCTTCGCGGTCGCCGACCACCAGATCGCCCACGTCTACGTGCGCCGCCCCGAGGACCTCGCCGCCACCCGCGCCGCCCTGACCGGGCTGCCCGGCATCGAGCAACTCCTGGACGACGAGGGCAAGAAGGCCCACCACCTCGACCATCCGCGCGCCGGTGAGCTCGTCGCCGTCGCGGAGCCGGACGCCTGGTTCACGTACTACTACTGGCTCGACGACGCCCGCGCGCCCGACTTCGCGCAGCTCGTCGAGATCCACCGCAAACCCGGCTACGACCCGGTCGAGCTGTTCATGGACCCGCTCGACCCCTACGTCAAGGTCAAAGCGGCCACCGCCCTGGTCCGCAAGAAACTCGGCATGCGCTACCGCATGGCGGTCGTGCCGCTGGACGCCTCACCTATTCGCGGCAGCCACGGCCGCCTTCCCGCGAGCGACGACGACGGTCCGCTCCTCATCTGCTCCACCCCCCACTCGGTCGGCGACCGCGTCGCGGCCACCGACGTCAAGCAACTCCTGCTCCATCTCGCCGGACTCGACTGATGAACGGCCACGCACGGCCGTGAGTTCCAGCTACCGAAAGTGAAGCACGCACCACTGACAACGACCCCGGCGAGCACTTCTACAACGACCCGCCCCACCGCACCGACATGGCATCGGGGCAGGTCACGACCGAGAAGGCAGGCACCGTGAGACCGTTCTCCGACATTTCCCGCACCGTCACGGACCGTACCCAGGACGCCGACGGTGCCGACGGCACCGCAGGCCCCGACGGCACCGCAGGCCCCGAAGACACCGAAGGCCCCGGCGAGGCCCTGCGCCGCAGCCTCGGTGTCGGCCGCCGCCGTTTCCTCAGCACCTGCACCGCCGTCACCGGCGCGGCCATCGCGGCACCCGTCTTCGGCGCCACCCCCGCCCTCGCCACTCAGGGCCGAGGCGGCGGCCACGACCACGACCACGACCACGACCACGGGCACGGGCACGGCGGTGACCTCCTCGTCCCCGCGCACAAGCGCGGCATCATCCTCTACACCGTCCGCGACGCCACCGCCCGTGACCCGCTCGCCTCCGACCTGCCCTCGGGGTTCCGGGAGGTCTTCAAGCAGCTCGCCCGCCACGGCTACCGCCAGGTCGAGTTCGCCGGCTACCGCCAGCACGCCAACGCGCCCGGCGGCGCGGACCTGGAGACGGTCCAGGGCGCCCGGCTGCTGCGCTCCTGGCTCGACGACCACGGCCTGCGTGCCCAGGGCAACCACGGCTTCATCCCGCCGTCCTGGCCGCTGACCAGTGCCGACCTGGACACCTTCAAGAAGCACCTGGAGATCGCCAACATCCTCGGCATGGACCACATGGGCACCGGCGGCGACCCCACCGGCAGTTCCTACCGGGCCGACTGGGACGTCGCCGCCGACAAGTGGAACGCCATGGGCGAGATCGCCCGCCGCGCGGGCATCAAGCTCTACACCCACAACCACGACGCCGCCTACGGCTTCCTCCTCGACGGCGGCCCGCTGGACGACCAGGGCCGGCCCACCCGCAGCTCCGGCGTCCGCAAGCTGGAGTACTTCCTGAAGGTCACCGACCCCAGGGTGGTCTGGCTGGAGATGGACATCTTCTGGGCGCACGTCGCGCAGTACAAGTTCCACACCTACACGGCCCACGACGGCTCCACCCGGAAGGACGTCTTCGACCCGGCCGGTCTGGTCGCCCGCCACAACAAGCGGTATCCGCTGTTCCACGCCAAGGACGGCGTCGTGAGCACGACCAACGGCATGGGGTACGACATGGTGCCGTTCGGTACCGGCGTCATCGACTACACGACGTTCTTCTCCCGGGTCGGACAGCGCAATTACCGCAATCCGATGATCGAGGACGACAACTCGCCGAGCGCCACCGATCCGGCGCAGTCGCTGCGCGAGGCCAAGATCAGCTACGACAACCTGGCGGCCCTGCGCAAGCGCCGCCGCTGACCCGCGCGCATGGGGCGGCCCCTCCCGCACACCTTCCGCGGGAGGGGCCGCCCCATGCCGGCCCGTATCTGGCCGTGGCCGTTCAGGACACGGCTTGCTGCCGTCCCGGCTGCCGCAGCAGCAGAGCCAGTGCCGCCGCGGCCATCGACACGCCGCCGGCCAGCGCGTAGGCGCCGTTGTAGCCCCAGGCGGCGACCACCATGGAGCCGAGCCCGCCGCCGAACAGGCCGCTGATCAGCTTGCCGCTGTAGACGAGCCCGTAGTTGGTGGCGTTGTAGTTCTCCCCGAAGTAGTCCGGCGTCAACGCGGCGAACAAGGGGTAGAACGCGCCGCCGCCGAACCCGGACAGGAACGCGAAGAACAGGAACAGCCACTCGCTCTTCAGGTCCCCGGCCCAGATCACGCCGAACTGGGCGAGTCCGAGCACCACGATGACGAACACCAGGGTCGGCTTGCGGCCCCACTTGTCCGACAGCCAGCCCACCACACCGCGCCCGACGCCGTTGATCACCGCCATGACGCCCATGGAGGACGCGGCGACCAGCGGGCCGAAACCGATCTCCTTGGCGAAGTCGACCTGGAAGGAGATACCGAAGATCGACACCCCGGCGGTCATCACGACCGAGATCCACATCAGCGGCAGCATGCCGGTGCGGATCGCCTCCTTCGGCGTGTACTGCCGTACCGCCGGCGGGTTCTTCGCGAGGCTCCCGGTGCCGCTCCCGCGGGTCGGCACGTCGACGTTCGCGGGCCACCAGTTCTTCGGCGGGTCCCTGAAGAAGAACGCGCACACCAGGACCACGACCAGGATGTAGCAGCCGATGAGGTCCAGGACCCGGTGGTAGTTCGCGGTGTCGAAGCCGTAGTTGAAGATGAAGATGAACGGCAGCGACCCGTACGCGAACCCGCCGTTGACGAACCCGGTGCGGGCGCCGCGCCGCTCCGGGAACCACTTGCCGACCATGTTGATGCAGGTCGAGTAGACCAGGCCGGAACCCAGGCCGCCGATCACACCGAACCCGAGAATGGCCAGCCACACGTTGTCGAAGTGGGACAGGGCCAGGAAGCTGAACAGGCACAGCAGGGATCCGGCGTACATGGCCCGCCGGGCCGACAGGATGCCCTTCTCGCGCAGCCAGCCGGCGGGGAACGCGATGCCGGCCTGGAAGAACACCCAGACGCTCAGGATCCAGAACGTGTTGGACTGGGTCCACCCGTGTGCGTGGGACAGGGTGTCCTCGGCCGAGCCGAAGGCGTACTCGGAGACGCTGATGGCCATCATCGCGACCCATGGCAGATAGACCATGAACGTGCGGGAGTGGCCGAGGATGTCGCGGTCGGTCTCGCCCACGCGATAGACCCGGCCGTGCTCGTCGGTGATCTCTCGGTACTTCGCGCCGGTGGCCGGCGCGTTGTTTCCTGCGGCGATGGGTTCCGCCGTCATATCAGGCCATCTCCTCACCGAGCGGTTGCGGATTGGGGCGGATGCCACGGGCCTTGGGACGGCCCGGTGGCGTCAGGAAGATCGCGACGAATCCGGCGAAGAACGAGATGCAGCCCGCCAGGATGAAGGCACCGGAGTGCCCCCAGGCGCCGACCACCACGGAGCCCATGCCGGCACCGAGCCCGGAGACCAGCTTGGAGCTGTAGACCATGCCGTAGTTGGTCGCGTTGTTGTTCTCGCCGAAGTAGTCCGCGGTGAGGGCCGCGAACATGGGGAAGATGGCGCCTCCGCCGAAGCCGGAGACCGCCGAGAAGAACAGGAACAGCGGCAGGACCTTGGCCTCGGCCGACCAGATGATGCCGAACTGGGCCAGGCCCAGGATGACGCAGACGGCGAGCAGGCACTGCTTGCGGCCGTAGCGGTCGGAGAGCCAGCCGATGACACCGCGCCCGGTGCCGTTGACGATCGCCTTGAGCGACATCGCGGTGGCCACGATCCCGCCCGCGAAGCCCGCCTCCTCACCGATGTCCACCTGGAAGGCGATGCCGAAGATGTTCACGCCCGAGGTGCAGGCCAGACAGAACCACATCAGTGCCACCCGGCCGGTCCGCCAGGCCTCCAGCGGCGTGTACTGCTTGACGGCCGGCGGGTTCTTCTCCAGGGAGCGACGGGCGCGCGGATCCTCAGGCGGGTGCAGCGGGTCGATGTTCGCCGGCCACCAGTTCTTCGGCGGGTCCTTGAAGAACGCGCCGGCCACCGCGACCATCGTGGCCAGCAGGACACCCACGCTGACCAGCACCCAGCGGAAGTTGGTGAGGTCCATGTAGCCGGTGAACAGGAAGACGAACGGCACCGAGCCGTAGGCGAAGCCGCCGTTGACGAAGCCGGTCTTGCCGCCCCTGCGCTCCGGGTACCACTTGCCCACCATGTTGACGCAGGTCGCGTACACCATGCCCGCGCCCATGCCGCTGAACATGCTGAAGCCTATGTAGGCGAACACGACATGCGGCGCGAAGGCCAGCGACAGGTAGCCCAGCAGGGTGCCCGTCGCGCCGAGCATCATCGCCCAGCGGGCGGGCAGCTTGCCGCTCTCCCGCAGCCGTCCGGCCGGGAAGGCCACGGCGGCCTGGAAGAACACCCAGACGGTCATCATCCAGAAGATGTGACCGCTGTCCCAGTGGTGCGCGGTGTGGAGGGTGTCCTCCGCGGAGGCGAACGCGTACTCGGCGGAGGAGATCCCCATCATGCCCACCCAGGGCAGGATCACCATCCACTTGCGTTTGCGCCCCATGATGTCGATGTCGGTCTCGCCAACCCGGTACACCCGGCCGTTGGCGTCCGCCACCTCCCGGTAGGGGACTGAAGCGGGTAGGTCGGTTGTGGTCATGACAGTCGTACCCCTTGCGTTCGAAAGCTCTGGCCAGCGCCCCCTGTCCAATGCCTTTCGTGTGCGCACGGGTCCTGGGGCCGGCCGACGCGCACCGTCGGCCGGCCCC
>NZ_JBQOUX010000140.1:0-17893 GCF_052216785.1 Streptomyces sp. JW3
GACCGCGGGCGCGGCCGGCGCCGGATGCGCGCTCACCGGCGCCCCCGTACGGGAGTCCGCGGCCGGCCGCGCCGGTACGGCACCCCGGGGCGCGGTCACCGTCGAACGGCCGACCCCCGGCGGCCCGCCCCCGGGCACGGATCTCCTCCAGACGTTTCGCTGCTGAGCGGCGCGAGCGGTGACGGGGCCTGCGCCGTGCGGCCCGCCGACTGCCTGGCGCCGGACACGGTGACGAACAGGCCCGCGGGTGTCCTCGATCCGACCACACGGGAGGCGACAGCCATGCCGGGAAAGCGCATTCTGGTTCTGCGGCCGGACGAACTGGGGCCGGACGACATCAAGCTGTGGCGGGAGATCCGCGCCCTGTCCGGGGCACCGGCGAACCCGTTCCTCGACCCGGCGTTCACCGCGGCCGTCGGCCGGGTCCGGCCGGGGGCCCGGGTCGCGGTCCTCCAGGAGGACGGTTCGCCGGCCGGCTACTTCCCCTACGAGAAGGGCCCCCTGGGCCGGGGCCGGGCCATCGGGCTCGGCGTCTCGGACAGTCAGGGGGCCGTCCTGCGCCCCGGGGTCGGGGTGGACGCCCGCCGGCTGCTGCGGGCGTGCGGCCTGGCGTCCTGGGAGTTCGACAGCCTGGAGGACGGCCAGCACACCTTCGCCGCGCACGCCGTCGAGGAACTCGCCTCCCCGGTCGTCGACATCGACGCCGGCTTCGACCGGTACCTGGAGCGACTGCGCGAAACGGCCCCGGGGTTCGTCGCACAGACCCGGGCCAAGGAACGCAGGCTCGCCCGGCAGGTCGGCGAGGTGCGCTTCGTCCTCGACTCCCGGGACCCGGCGGTGCTGCGGGAACTCATGCGGTGGAAGTCGGCGCAGTACCGCCGCACGGGCCGCCGGGACCGCTTCGCACAGAAGTGGATCAACGGGCTGGTGGGACTGCTCGCCCAGAGCGGCGAACCGGAGTGCCGCGGCCTGCTCTCCGTGCTCTACGCCGCCGGCCGGCCCGTCGCCGCCCACTTCGGGCTGCGCTCGGCCACGGTGCTCTCCTGGTGGTTCCCGGCCTACGACCGCGCCTACGGCAAGTACTCGCCCGGCCTGGTGCTGCACCTGCGGATGCTGGAGGCCGCCGCGGCCGACGGGGTCCGGATGGTCGACCTCGGGACCGGGCCGGCCCGCTACAAGGAGTCGCTCAAGACCCGCGACCTGCGGGTGTACGAGGGCGCGGTGGTCCGTCCGGTGCCGGGCGCCGCCGTCCACCTGCTGGCGCGGGAACCGGCCCGGGCCGCCCGGCGGTTCGTGCGCGACCGGCCCCGGCTGGCGGCCGCCGCCGCACGGGCCCTGGCGGAGGCCGGGCGGCTGCGCGGGTCAGTGAGGGGCGGGTGAGGAGAAGGTACGGCGGTAGGCGTGCGGGCTGACGCCCGTGGTGCGCTTGAACCGCTCCCGGAAGGCGGTGGGGGAGCCGAAGCCGACCTGGGTGGCGATGCGTTCCACCGGGTGGCGCGTGGTCTCCAGCAGGTGCTGGGCCCGGCGGACGCGGGCGCGGTGCAGCCACTGGAGCGGGGTGGTGCCGGTCTGTTCGCGAAAACGCCGGATCAGGGTCCGGGTGCTGGTCCCGGCCTGGGCGGCGATGTCGGCCAGGGTGAGATCGCGGCCCAGATTCTCCTGGAGCCAGGTGAGCAGCGGTTCCAGCACGGAGCCCTGGGGCCGGGGCGCGTAGTCGTGGACGACGAACTGGGCCTGTCCGCCCTCCCGTTCCAGCGGCATCACGGACAGCCGGGCGGCGTCGGCGGCGACGGCCGAGCCGTAGTCGCGGCGGATCATGTGCAGGCACAGGTCCAGTCCGGCGGCGGCGCCGGCCGAGGTGAGGAACTGCCCGTTGTCCACGTACAGGACGTCCGGGTCGACCTCGACCTCCGGGTACCGCACGGCCAGCAGGCCGGCCGCGACCCAGTGCGTGGTGGCCCGCAGGCCGTCCAGCAGGCCGGTGGCGGCCAGCGGGAAGGTGCCCGAGCAGATCGAGGCGATCCGGGTGCCGTCCCGCGCCGCCGCCCGCAGCGCGTCCCGGACGGCCGGCGACAGCGGCGCCGACGCGGTGGCCGTACCGGGCACGATGATCGTGTCGGCGCCCTCGAGTCCGTCCAGCCCCCAGGGCGCGCGCAGCGTGAACGCCCCGGCGTCCACCTCCGGTTCCTCCGCGCACACCCGGATCCGGTAGCCGGGGCGCCCGTCCGGCAGCCGGGTACGGGTGAAGACCTCGATCGGAGTGGACAGGTCGAACGGGATCACCTGGTCCAGGGCGAGTACGGCGATGGTGTGCATGACGGGAACGTACCGTGCCGCCGGGATGCCGTTCACGCCACCTGCGGCGGGTGAAGAACGTAGAAGACCCGCTGAACTGGCCAGCAACCCGAAATCCGGCGGCTGGCACTTTCCCGTCGCAAGGTGTCACTCACGCCACTGGGAGGCGCGCCGCCCGGCGCCTGGCGTCGGGGACGACCCACCCTTCCCAGCCCTTCGTGAGGAAGTGCCATGCACGTCCAGATCGTCCTGTTCGACGGTTTCGACCCGCTCGATGTCATCGCCCCCTTCGAGGTCCCGCACGGCGGCCGCACCGCCACCGGCGGCGCGGTGAGCGTGGCGCTGGTCTGTGCCGAGGGGCCCCGCGAGGTGGTCGGCGGCACCGGCGGCCTGACGCTGCGCGCGAGCGCCGCCCTGGACCCGGAACGTCCGGGCTGCGTCCTGGTCCCCGGCGCCTCGGGCCGTGTCGGCGAACCCGGCGAAGTACCCGGCGAGGAGGACGCGGACGACCTCGTCCCGGTACGGCTCGGCCGCGCCCTGACCACCCGGCTGCCCGAGCTGATGAGGACGGCGATGGCCCATCCCGAGGTCACGGTCGCCACCGTCTGCGGCGGCTCCGCGCTCCTCGCCATGGCAGGCCTGCTCGAAGGACGCCACGCCACCACCCATCACCTCGGCATGGACCTGCTGGACGCCACCGGCGCGCACGCCGTGCCCGCCCGCGTGGTGGACGACGGCGATCTGGTCAGCGGCGCCGGCGTCACCTCCGGACTCGACCTCGCCCTGCACCTCCTGGACCGCGAGATCGGCCCCCGTGTCGCACACGCCGTCGAGGAACTCCTCGCCCACGAGCGGCGCGGCATCGTCTGGCGCGCCACCGGCCCGCGACCGGCCTCCTTCTGACTAGCTGACCACCAGCCCCCCGCCTCCCCCGCCCCCCCCGATCACACCGTGAGGAAGTACCGCGTCATGCACTCCGTCGAAGGCGTCTGGGACCTGACCATGTACACCCCCATCGGGAAACTGACGGCCGCCGTCGAACTCCGCCGCCGGGACGGCGCCCTGACCGGCACCGCCCGCGCGGCGGACGAGGAGGTGCCGCTGACCGACGTCGTCCTCGACGGCGACCGGCTGACCCTGGAAGCAGGCCATCACCAAGCCGCTGCGGCTGAACCTCGCCTTCGCCGTGACGGTCGACGGCGACACCCTCACCGGGACGTCCAGGGCGGGCCGGCTGCCGTCCGCCAAGGTCACCGGCGAGCGCCGCACCGACCCGCCCGATCCCGGCGTCACTGCACGGCCGGCCGCCCCGCCCGCGCCTTCCGTCAGCCCGAAGGGGCGAGCCAGGGCTGAGGGTCGGAGTAGTAGCCGTCGTAGATGACCTCGAAGTGCAGGTGCGGGCCGGTGGACAGGCCGGTGGAACCGGCCCGCCCGAGCTGCGTTCCGGTCTCCACCGTCTGGCCCACGGCGACCTCGATCGCCGACAGGTGGCTGTACGTCGTCTGGAGCCGTTTGCCCTCGATGGTGCCGTGGTCGACCACGATGCGGTTGCCGTACGCGCTGGTGGACGCGGCGAAGACGACCTGGCCGCCGCGCGCGGCGAACACCGGGGAGCCCTGGGTGGCGGCGAAGTCGACGCCGGTGTGCAGCTTGGTCACCCCGGTCAGCGGGTGCTGGCGGGAGCCGTAGGGCGAGGTGACGGTGAGCGTCTGCACGGGCGCGGCGAGGATCGCACCGGCCGCGGCGGGCGCCCCGCCCGAACTCTCCTGGTCCAGCGACTCGTAGCGCGGCAGGAGCTTGTCGACCTCGGACAGGTAGGTCCGCGCGCCGTCGGGCACCTTCCCGGCCCCCGCCACCTCGTCCACGCTCAGGGCGTAGGCGGCGAGGGTGAGATCGGCGAGGTCGCCGTTGACCCGGCCGTCGGTGCGCAGGTCGGTCACCTCGGCGGCCAGCGCGCAGTCCTGCCGGCCGAGGGCCATGATGGCGTCCGCCGGATCGCGGGGCGAGGAGCGGTCGTTGCCGTCGGCGTCCTTGCCCCACTTCTGCCACTGGTCGTCGGTGAAGGCGGCGATGCCCTTCTGGCCCGAGAGCTTCCCCGTGTCGTTGCTCCAGCCGGAGAGCTGGTCGATCTGCGCGGCGAGCACGGAGGGGGTGACGACCGCGCACCCGTCGGCCGCCTTGCGCAGCCACGGGATGTAGGAGTCGTCGACATCGGCCGCCGTGGCCTGCTCGGGGCCGGCCTCCTGCTCCGCCTCGACGGGGAAGCCGCCGTTCAGGGCGAAGAAGCCCGCCACCCCGGACAGGGTCACCAGACCCGGCAGCACCAGCAGGACGACCGGGCCCGGCCCCCGGCGCTTGCGCCGCTCCTTCTGCTGGGCGGGCCGCTCGTCCGGCTCCGGCTCCGGCCGCGGCTCCAGTTCCGGGGGTGTGGGGCCGAAGGGCTCCGTGTGGACTCGCGGGCCGAAGTGTCCGGTGTCGGCGGGGAACGGCTGACCGGGCGCGGCCGGTGCCCCCGTCGTGCGCTCGTCGTTCACCGGCCGTCCGCCACGGGAGCGACGGCGCCCTCGCGCGGTGGCCGGACCGTCGCTGCGACGGGGGTGCGACGGCGCGCGGGGTACGGCGGCCGGGAAGACGTGATACTCACGCACGGAAGATAGCGTCCCGGCCGGGTGGCGTCAGGAGCCGCCGAGGCAGGGCCGACTGCCCGCGAGGGCAGCCGAGTCGGCCGTGCGCCGGGACACCGGGGCAGGGCGGCGCCCGCCGTCACTCCGCCGGCTTCTCCCACACCGACACATGCCCGGTGCTCTCGGCGGTGAACGGCGCCCGCGACCACCCCTCCCAGCGGGCGCAGGGCCGCAGGCCCGCGAGCCGCGCCATCAGATCCAGCTCGGCCGGCCACACGTACCGGAACGGGATGGACCGGTGCGTGGCGTGTCCGTCGACGACGGTCACGTAGTTCGAACTCATCGCCTGGGTGACGACGTCGTAGGTGTCGAACGCCCACCGCGTGTCGGAGATGTGGAACGGTACGGCGCTCTGCCCGGGCGGCAGCAGGCGCAGCGCGGGCACCCCCACCTCGATCACGAAGCGGCCGCCCGGCTCCAGGTGCCGGGCGGCGTTGCGGAAGCAGTCCACCTGGGCGTCCTGCGTGGTCAGGTTGTTGATGGTGTTGAACACCAGGTAGGCGAGGGCGAAGACGCCGTCCACCCGGGTCGTCGCGAAGTCCCCGACCGTCACGCCGACGCCGTCACCGCCGGGCTTGGCGCGCAGCCGGTCCAGCATCGCCCGGGACAGGTCGACGCCGTGCACCGGCACGCCGCGCGCGGCCAGCGGCAGCGCCAGCCGCCCGGTGCCCACCCCGAACTCCAACGCCCTTCCACCACCGGCGAGTTCGGCCAGCACATCGACCGCGGGGTGCACGGCCTCCGGCCGGAACATGTCCGCCGACGACTCGTCGTAGGCCGCCGCGACGTCTGCTCCGAAGTATCCGTCCTCATCAGGCATCCGGGGACGGTACCGCCGCCGGTACGCCGGCCGCCTCCGGTTTTCCGCGGCGGACACCGGCCGCACCGCCCAGGGAGTGGAGTACGGCAGCCGAAAACCGGTCGCCCGGCCGTCGGCCCCTTGGGCACTCTCCCCGCATGACCACCCCGCCCGCCTTCGTCCCCGGCCTCGAACTCTCCCGCCGCTTCTTCCACGAGGCCGTCCGGCCCCTGGTGGACGCGGCCGCCCCCGGCATCCGGTACTCCGCCGCCCGGCTCGGAGGTGCTCGGGTTCGACACCGCGCGCTCCCGCGACCACGAATGGGGGCCCGGCTGGAACTCTTCCTGCGGCCGCGGGACCTCGCCCGGCACGCCCCGGCGATCGGTGACCGGCTCGCCACCGGCCTGCCGAAGACCTTCCTGGGCCATCCCACCCACTTCGCCGCCACCGCCGAGGCCGGCATCCGGGTGATGGCCGCGACCGACGGGCCGGTCCGGCACGCGGTGGACATCACCGACTCCGGCACCTGGTTCACCGGCCGCCTCGGCTTCGACCCGGGCCGGGGGGTGTCCCTCGCGGACTGGCTGTCCGCCCCGGCGCAGCGGCTCGCCGAGGTGACCTCGGGTGCCGTCTTCCACGACGGGCTCGGCGAGTTGACGGCCGCGCGCGCCCGGCTCGCCTGGTACCCGCACGACCTGTGGCTGCACGTGCTGGCCTGCCAGTGGCGCCGCGTCTGCCAGGAGGAGGCGTTCGTCGGGCGCTGCGGCGAAGTGGGCGACGAACTCGGCGCCGCCGTGGTCGCCGCCCGGCTGGTCCGCGACCTGATGCGGCTGTGCCTGCTGATGGACCGCCGCTACCCGCCGTACCCGAAGTGGCTCGGCAGCGCCTTCGCCCGGGTGCCGGGCGCCGCCCGGCTCACTCCGGTGCTCCGCGCGGCCCTCGCCGCCACCGGCCCGGGCACCCGGGAGCGGCATCTGGGCACGGCGTACGAGACCGTCGCGGCCGAACACAACCGGCTCGGTCTCACCGACCCGGTGGATCCGGCCACCCGCCCCTACCACGGCCGGCCCTTCCGGGTGCTGCGCGCCGAGCGGTTCGCCGACGCGCTGACCGCCCGGATCACCGACCCGGCGGTCCGGGCGCTGCCGCCGGGCGGTGCCGTGGACCAGTTCGTCGACAGCACCGAGGTCCTCACCCGGTCGGCGGCGGCCCGTGCGGTGGTCCGGTCGGTCACCGGCGGACCGTGACCTCCGTCAGGTGCCCAGTACGGCCCGCAGTGACGGCTGAAGCCGGTCCGCGTGGGCGCGGACCATGTCGTCGCACAGCCGCCAGATCTCCTCGACGGGCAGCGCCGCCGCCGTCGCCGGGTCGGTCATCGCCGCGTGCCGGATGTGCCGCGGGTCGTCCTCCGTCGCCGCCCGTACCACCAGGTCGGTGGTGCTGAGGTAGGTCCGGTTCAGGGCCGCCAGCTGGGGCGGCAGCGCACCGATCCGGGTGGGCTGCACGCCGGCCGCGTCGACCAGGCACGGGACCTCGACGGCACCGCGGGCGGGGAGGTTGTCGATCAGGCCGCGGTTGGGCACGTTGCCGTAGACCGTGCGGGGGGTGCCGGTGACGACGCTGTGGATGATCTGCGGCGCGTACTCCATCGTGCCCTCGACGGTGAGCGGCGCGCCGCAGGCCAGCGCGTCCCGGGTCTTCTCGTACTCGGCCACGTTCTCGGCCACGATGTCCAGATAGGCCCCGATGGGCAGCCGCAGCCGGTCGATCTCGCCGGGGTGGTGCAGGAACCACGGCACGTACTCGGAGGAGTGCTCGCTGGTCTCGGTCGGGTAGTGGCCGAGCCGCCGGTACATGTCGACCCGGACCCGCCGGCGCAGTTGTTCGTCCTCGGCGACGAGCGCGTCCAGGCGGGGGTACAGGTCCTGGCCCTGGTGCTCCCAGCGCAGCACCCACGCCTGGTGGTTGACGCCCGCCGCGTGGTAGGTGACCTCCTCGTAGGGGACGCCGACCAGTTCGCACAGGCCCTGCATCGTCCAGTACACCGAGTGGCACAGGCCCACCACCCGGGTCAGGCCGGTCGCCTCGGCCAGGTACTGGACGTTCATCGCCATCGGGTTGGTGTAGTTGAGCAGCCACGCGTCGGGGCAGACCGCGGCGATGTCCTCGCCGAGCGCCTTGAGCAGTGGGAAGGTGCGCAGTGCGCGGAAGATGCCGCCGACGCCGAGGGTGTCGCCGATGGTCTGGCGCAGTCCGTGGCGGGCCGGCACCTCGAAGTCGGTGCGGGTGGCCTCGCCCATGCCGACCTGCACGATGTTGATGACGAAGTCGGCGTCCGCCAGCGCCGCGCGGCGCTCCGCGTGCGCGGTGACCGTCGGCCGGGCGCCGCGCTCGGCGGCGATGTACCGGGCCGCCGCCTCGGCGGTGGCGAGGCGCTCGGCGTCGATGTCGTGCAACGCGATGTGCGCGCACTTCAGCTCGTCGAACGCGAACAGGTCGGCGAGCAGTCCCTGGGTGAAGACGACACTGCCGGCGCCGATGAAGGCGATCTTGGGGGCGGTCGGGTGCGCGGTGCTCATGCGGGGTTCTTCCGTTCGCGGGTGATCAGGGAGTACGCCTCGTCCCAGGTGGGCTGGGCGGGGGTGCCGCCGGCGGCGCGGGTGGACAACGCACCGCACACGGCGGCCAGTTCGAGCGCCCCGGCGAGCGGCAGTCCGGCCAGCAGACCGGCCACGAAACCGGCGTCGAAGCTGTCGCCGGCGCCCACCGTGTCCACCGGCCGGGCCGGGAAGGCCGGGGCCCGGGTCACGGTGTGCCCGTCGTGGCAGAGCGCCCCTTCGGCGCCGTTCTTCACCACGGTCACCGGGCCGCGCCCGGCGAGCGCGGTGGCGGCCTCGGTGAGGTCCGCGGTGCCGCCCGCCAGTTTCCGGGCCTCCGCGGCGTTGGGCAGCAGGTAGTCGGTGTGCGGCAGGACGGCGGCCAGGCCGGCCGGGTCCCAGCGGCCGGCCGGGTCGTCGTTGGTGTCGAGGGAGGTGGTCGCGCCGTGCGCGCGGGCGGTGCTCAGCAGGCCGGGCAGCCCGGCGGCGAGCGCGGGCAGCAGGAAGTAGGAGGCGGCGTGCACGTGCCGGGCGGCGGCCAGCAGGTCGGCCGGGACGTCCTCGGGGGTGGTGGCGCGCAGGGTGCCCGGGGCGGTGACGATGGCCCGGTCGGACTCCACTCCGGCCCGGGTCAGCACCACGGTGAGCGGGGTGGGCAGCTCCGGGTCGACGCGCAGCCCCCGGGTGTCGACGCCGCGCGCGGTGAGGGCGTCCCGTACGTAGCGGCCGGCGTCGTCGTCGCCGACCCGGCCGGCGAACGCCACCCGCAGCCCGAGCCGGGCCGCCCCGCAGGCCATGATCGCGGCCGAGCCGCCGAGGGTGAGCGCCCCGTCGGGGACGAGCTGTTCGTGCTGGTCGAAGGCGAGCGGGGCGTCGAGCGGACCGAGCACGACATCCGGGTTGGCGTCCCCGACGACGAGCAGGTCGAAGGTGTGCGGCATGGGCCTTCCATAAGGTTGTTCTCAGGTGTGCGGGAGTGGTCAGCCCTTGAGGCCGCTGGAGGTGATGGACTGGATGAACGTCTTCTGCGCGCCGAGGAAGGCGAGCAGCACGGGCAGCACGGTGAGCACGTTCCCGGCCATCACCGCGGACCACTTGGTGTGGTGCTGTCCCTGGAAGGTGGTCAGGCCCAGTTGCAGCGTGTACTGGGTGTCGTGGTTGATGGCGATCAGCGGCCAGGTGAGGTCGTTCCAGGTGGTCAGGAAGGTCAGCACGGCCACCGTGCTCAGCGCCGGCCGGGACAGCGGCAGCACGATCCGCAGCAGCACCCGCAGCCGGGAGCAGCCGTCGATCCAGGCCGCCTCCTCCAGCTCCCGGGGCAGCGAGAGGAAGAACTGCCGCAGCAGGAACACCGCGAACGGCGTGACCAGCGACGGCACGATGAGCGCGCCGAGGGTGTCGATCAGCCCCAGCTTCTTCATCACCAGGAACGTCGGGATCATCGTCAGCTGGAACGGCACCGCCATCGTGGCCAGCATCAGCCCCAGCAGCAGCCGGGAGCCCGCGAACCGCATCCGGGCGAAGGCGTACCCGGCCAGCGAGCCGAACACGAGGTTGGCGGCGACGGTGACGGCCGAGACGATGAGCGAGTTGGCGAACCAGCGCGGGAACATCGCGTTGCCCAGCACATAGCGGTAGCCGCCGAGATCGATGCCGGAGGGCCACAGCGCGGGCGGGAAGCGGTTGATCTCCGCGTCGCTCATCACGGAGCTGAGCAGCAGCCATCCCAGCGGCACCGCGAAGGTCAGGGCGAGCGGCACGAGCAGCAGGTGCCAGGGGCTGAACGGCAGCCGCCGGCGGCGGCGTACGGACCCGGCGGGATCGGCCGCCCCGGTGGTGCGGGCGGCGGGCAGGGCCGAGGTGGTCGCCGTCATGAGCGGGCCCCTTCCGGACTGAGGCGCGCACGGCGCCGGGCGAGGCGGACGATCCCGGCGGCGAGGCCGAGGGCGACGGCCAGGACGTAGGCGGCCGACGCGCCGTAACCGGCGGTGGCGTTCTTGAACGCCTGCTCCCAGATGAAGTAGACGATCACGGTGGTGGAGCCCAGCGGCCCGCCCTTGGTGGTGACGTACACCAGGTCGAAGACCTGGAGCGAGTTGATGGTCTGCCACAGCACGAGGAAGACGGTGACCGGGGTGAGGGTGGGCAGGGTGACGTGGCGCAGCAGGCGCAGCCGGCCGGCGCCGTCCAGCCGGGCGGCCTCGATCAGGGACTGCGGGACGTCCTGGAGGGCGGCCAGGT
Organism: Streptomyces sp. JW3; assembly: GCF_052216785.1. Lineage (NCBI taxonomy): Bacteria > Bacillati > Actinomycetota > Actinomycetes > Kitasatosporales > Streptomycetaceae > Streptomyces > Streptomyces sp. JW3. The sequence goes on from NZ_JBQOUX010000140.1 coordinate 10,617, forward strand.
AGACCACCACGCAGAAACCGGTGCCGCTCCACAGGGTGATCGCCACCAGCACCAGCAGCGCCTGCCCGGGGTCGGTGAGGAACCCCTGGGCGGAGACGCCGAGATGGTGCAGGACCGAGTTGGCGGCGCCGAACTCCGGGTCCAGGATGAAGGAGAACAGCACGCCCTGCGCGGTCGCCGACAGCACGAACGGTACGAAGATCAGGGTGCGGTAGAGACCGACGAACCGGATGCGACGGTTGAGCACCAGGGCCAGCAGCAGGCCGCCGAGCATGCTCAGCGGCACGTACAGCACTGTGTACAGCAGGGTGTTGCGGACCGCCTGGCTGAAGTGCGGGTCCTGGGCGAGGGCGCGGTAGTTGTCCGGGCCGACCCAGCGGCTGGGCGTGACCAGGTCGCTGGCCTGGAAGGACAGCAGCAGCGACCAGACGACCGGGACGATGCTGAGGCCCAGCACGATCAGGACCGCGGGGGACACGTAGGCCCAGGCGGTGGCCGTCTCGGCGCGGCGTTTGCGGGCCAGGGCCCGGCGCCGGTGGTCCGGTGGGTCCGCGAGGGTGATGGCTCGGGGCAGGCGCTCCATGGCGGGGTGGCTCCTCAACGCGGTATGAGCAGGGCGGCGTCGGCTTCGTCGGCGCAGGAGCGCAGCGCGGCGGCGGGCGAGCCGCGGCCGAGCAGCACGGTGACGATGGCCTGGCCGAGCGCCTGCGACACCTCCGGGTAGGCCGGGTGGACGGGGCGGACCCGGGCGCTGTCGAGCGCCTCGGTGAAGACCGACAGGCCCTCGGTGTCCGCGACCTTGCGCCGCCAGGCGGGCTGGTCCTCGGTGCGGCGGCTGAGCGGGAGGCTGCCGGCGCCGACCGCCCAGCGGACGTCCTGGGCGGGCTGGGTCAGCCAGGTGACGAAGGTGCGGGCGGCCCGGGTGCGGGCGGCGCCGTTGTCGAACAGGGTCCAGGTGTCGGGCCCGGAGATGGTGACCGGCTTGCCGCTGAAGCTGGGCAGCGGGACGACGTGGTAGTCGACCTTCGCCGTCCCGATGTCGGGCAGTTGCCAGGGGCCGGTGACCACCATCCCCATCCGGCCGGACTGGAACACCTGGTACATCTGCTCGCTGCCGGGCTTGGGATCGACGTACACGCTCTTGTCGCGGACCAGATCGGCCACCACCTCCAGAGCGCGCACCCCGCTGTCGGCGAAGCCGATGCCCTTGCCGCTGTCGTCGATCACGTCGCCGCCGAGGTCCCAGATCATCGGCCACAGCCGCCAGACGGTGTCCTCGTCGCCGGTGCCGGGCCAGCCGGTGCCGAACCGGCCCGCGGCCTTGTCGGTCAGCCGGCGCGCGGTCTCGGTGAAGTCCCGCCAGCTCCAGCCGGCCTCGGGCAGGTCCACGCCGGCCGCGCGGAACAGCCGCTTGTTGCAGACCACGGCGAGCGCGTCGAGCACCGCCGGCGCCGCCCTGACCCGGTCGTTGACGGTGACCGCGTCCCGGGCGGCGGCCCAGTAGTTCTTCCACGGCAGCGGACCGGCGTCGACGGTGCCGGTGAGGTCGACGACCTGCGGGCCGCGGGCCACCCGGGCCAGGTCGGAGCCGAAGATGTAGGCGATGTCGGGGTAGGAACCGGCGGCCAGGGCGGCGGTCACCTTCTGGAGCATCACGTCCGAGAGCACCCCGCCGCCCAGGTCGACGCGGATCCTGGGGTGGTCGCGCTCGAAGTCGGCGACCAGCCCCTCCAGGACCTTCTTCGCGGTGTCGGCCTGGCCGTGCCACACCTCGATGGTGACCGTGCCGTCGGCGGCGACCCCGTCGTCGGTGGCGGCCCCGCACCCGGAGACGGCCGCCCCCGCGGCCCCGGCGAGCACGGCGCCGCCGCCGGCCCGCAGCACCCCGCGGCGCGAGGGGCCGGCGCCGGGTCGCACGGCATCCGGTCGCACGGCATCCGGTCGGACGGCATCCGGTCGGACGGCATCCGGTCGGGCGGCATCCATCGCCGGCATCCGCTGACGGCTCATGGCACGAGCTCCCGGTCTGGTGGGCACGGCCCCGCCTCGGACACCGCGAGCGGTCCTGGCGACTTTGGCCGGGCTCCTGGCGCGGGGCCAGCTACCGGCTGGGCGTACCTCTGGCGCCGGCCGGTCTTGCGACATCGGCGCTGACCGGGAGTAAATCGACCGGATCCCGACTGTGTCAAGGGTCCGAAACGCCTGACTTGATGATCGGGCATGATTGAAACACAGTGTTTCCATGCAGGATTGAGCATCTGGGCCCAGTGAAACGCCCCCGGAGGCGAGTGGCCTCCGGGGGCGTCACGGGATTTCGGACGGGTCGCGTCCGCGGGGCTTCCCGGTCGTCAGGGAACGATCTTCAGCAGCCGGTTCGGGGAACCGGTGCCCGCGCTGGTGACCTTGTTGGCCGTCGCGCCGGCGGTGAGGGCCGAGGACACCTGCGCGGGGGTGGCGGAGGTGTGGCCGGCCAGATAGACCGCCGCGGCGCCCGCCACGTGCGGCGTCGCCATCGACGTACCGGAAATGGTGTTGGTCGCCGTGTCGCTGGTGTACCAGCCGGCCGTGATGGAGGAGCCGGGCGCGAAGATGTCCAGCACCGAGCCGTAGTTGGAGTAGCTGGCCCGGGCGTCCGTGCTGGTGGTGGCGCCGACCGTGATGGCCTCGGTGACCCGGGCCGGGGAGTAGGAGGAGGCGTTGGCGGCGCTGTTGCCGGCCGCGATGGCGTAGGTGACGCCGCTGGCGATGGAGTTGCGGACGGCCGTGTCCAGGGTGGAGGAGGCGCCGCCGCCGAGCGACATGTTGGCGACCGAGGGGCCCGAGTGGTTGTCGGTCACCCAGTCGATGCCCTCGATCACCCCGGCCGTGGTGCCCGAGCCGCTGTTGTCGAGCACCCGGACCGCGACGATGTTCGCCTTCTTGGCGATGCCGTAGGTGGTGCCCGCGATGGTGGTGGCCACGTGCGTGCCGTGCCCGTTGCCGTCGGCGGCGGTGGTGTCGCCGTCGACCGCGTCGTAGCCGTAGGAGGCGCGGCCGCTGATGTCGCTGTGGGTGATGCGGACGCCGGTGTCGATGACGTACGCCGTCACGCCGCTGCCCGCGGTGTCCGGGTAGGTGTAGGTCCCGGACAGCGGCAGGGAGGTCTGGTCGACGCGGTCCAGCCCCCACGGGGCGCTGGACTGCGTGGTGTCGGCGAGCGTGACGCGCTGGTTCTGCTCGACGGAGGCGACGGCGGGGTCGGCGGCCAGCCGCGCGGCCTCGGTGGCGGAGAGGGTCGCGGTGTAGCCGTTCAGCGCGCTGCGGTACGCCTTCTTCACCGTGCCGCCGTACTCCTCGACGACGTCCTTGCCGGCCGCGGAGGTCGCCTTGAGCCCGGTGTCCTTCTTCAGTGTGACGATGTAGCTGTCCTTGACCGCGGTGGGGGAGCCGGCCGCGAGGACGGTGCCCACGGCCGGGGCGGCCTGGGCGGGGATCGCGGTGAGCCCGCCGGTCAGGGCGGCTGCCGCGATGCCGGATATCGCGGCGAACTTGAGTCTCTTGCTTCGCAGTTGTGCCATAACGAGGGAGTCCTCCTCTAGGCAGCGCGCGCCCGGGGTGGGGCGCGCGTCTGTGGGGGGTGTGCGCGGGATCGCGCACACGGCCCGGGGAGCGTCGCGTTCCGCTCCGGGCCGGGGTACAGCCTTGACCAACTACCGGTGTCCGACAAGGGAGTTGAGCACCTGTCAACAAATCTGTCATGAGCACGAAATCTGTCAAGGCCGCCCCGGCCGCCCGAGAAGGGCCGGCGGACGGACCGGCCGCCACCCGCCGGAGGCTCTCTCAGCCGCGCAGCTTGCGCACCGGCAATACCACATGGGCCGCCGACTTCAGGGTCGCCTCGGCGGAGGTGAAGTCGGCCAGCGTCGGTACGTCACCGGGCTCCGCGTCGGCGGGCCAGGGGCGGGTGGTGAAGATGAGGTAGGCGCAGCCGTGCTCGGCGGCGGCCGCCAGCCAGTCGGCGGGCGGCACGAACTGGGCGGTCACCTGCGGCAGGGTGAGGACCGCCGCGCCCGGCAGGACCAGCAGGGTGACCGGCAGACTCGGCGTCCGGGCCGCGTCGACGAGTTCGTGCTTCACGGGGATGCCGGCGTTGGCCAGCAGTTGTCCGGCGGCGGCCGACTCCGCCTCGGGCCCGTCCGGGCCGTCCCCGCGCGGGCAGGCGAGGATGTAGGGGATGGTGCCCTCGGGCGCCTCGCGGCTCCAGGACATGACGAGCAGGGTGCCCAGACCGCCGGTGCGCGGGGCCTGGGTCTCAACTGGGGTGGAAGTCACCGCGAAACCCTATAAGCGGGTCAGGACGCCCCGGGTCCGCACTCACCCGACCGGAGCAGGCGCCGTTCGGGCGTCACCCGGACGAGTGACGGCCGCCGTCGCGCCGCCCGGGAAACGCCAGGTGAACGGGTGGACCACGAAGTGGTAACGGCAGACAACCGTTCGTACGCGCATCCGGTCTAGTCCCTCATGAAGATCTCTTTCCTCCTGCACAACGCCTACGGGATCGGAGGCACGATCACCACCACGTTCAACCTGGCCCAGGCACTGGCCGAACGGCACACCGTGGAGATCGTCTCCGTCCTGCGGCACCGGGAGCGCCCCAACTTCACCCTGGACCCCCGGGTGGCGCTGAGACCCCTGGTGGACCTGCGGCAGGAGAAGGAGCATCCCCAGCACCTGCGGCCGGCCAAGGTGTTCCCGGCCGCCGAGTACCGCCACCACCAGTACAGCGAGCTGACCGACGAGCGGATCGGCGCCTGTCTGGCCGGCATCGACGCCGACGTGGTGATCGGCACCCGCCCCGGACTCAACGTCCACCTCGCCCTCCAGGCACCCGAGCACGTCGCCCGGATCGGCCAGGAACACCTCACCCTGGACAACCACCCCTCCCGGCTGCGCACCGCGCTGCGCCGCGCCTACCGACGGCTCGACGTGCTCACCACGGTCACCGAGGCCGACGCCGCCGCCTACCGGCGCAAGATGCGGCTGCCCGGCGTCCGGGTGGAGGCCCTGCCCAACAGCGTTCCCGACCCCGCGCTGCCGCCCGCGGACGGCGCCGCCAAACTGGTCGTCGCGGCCGGCCGGCTGGTCCCGGTCAAGCGCTACGACCTGCTGATCGAGGCGTTCGCCCGGGTCGTCGCCGAACGCCCCGACTGGCACCTGCGCATCTACGGCAAGGGCGAGGAACACGACCGGCTGCGCGCGCTCGTCGACCGGCTCGGCCTGACGGAGAACGTTTTCCTCATGGGCGCCGCCGCCCCCATGGAGGCCGAGTGGGTCAAGGGCTCGATCGGCGCCGCCGCCGCCAACTTCGAACCGTTCGGCATGACCCTCGTGGAGGCCATGCGGTGCGGGCTGCCGGTGGTCAGCACCGACTGCCCCCACGGCCCCGGCGAGATCATCCAGGACGGCGTCGACGGCCGGCTGGTCCCGGTCGGCGACGCCGCGGCCTTCGGCGCGGCCCTGCTCGACCTGGTCCAGGACGACGAACGGCGCCGACGGATGGGCCGCTCGGCGCTGGAGAACGCGCGGCGGTTCGCCCCGGAGCCGGTGGTGCGCCAGGCCGAGCGGCTCCTCGAGGAGGCGCGCCAGGCCCGGCGCGCCGGCCGGCCCGTCTCCCAGGGCCGCGATCCGGTGCGCCAGGTGCTGGTCGGCCAGGGCTACGCGGCCCGGGACGCCGTGCACGCCACCGGCAGCGGCGCGCTCAACACGATCCGGAGGGGACGGCGATGACGGCGACGACCACGGACCAGGGCCCGCAGCCGCGGCTCGGCTGCACCACCGAGGCGGACGGCCGGATCACCTTCGGCCTGCGCCTCGCGCCGGGCACCCGGGACCCACGGCTGCTGCTGCGGCTCCGCCCCAGGAAGGGACAGCCGGAGCGGGTCCGCCACTCACTCGCCCTGGAGGCGGCCGGGGACGGCCACCACACCGCCGTACTGCCGACCGGGACGGCGCTCGCGGAGGGCCGGTGGGACGTGTACCTGACCGACGGACCGGACGGCGAGCGCCGGCGCCTGCGCCCCGGCCTGCGCGACCTGCGCGCTCTGGTGGACGGCCACACCCGCGACCGGTCCGCGCCGGTGGCGGTCCGCATCCCCTACGTCACCAAGGACGGGTTCCTCGCGATCCGGACCTGGCTGCGCGACGCCCACGCCGAGGCCGGCTCCCTCACGGTCGCCGACGGCGCGCTGAGGGTCGCGGCCCGGCTGCACGGCGCGGAGTTCGGCGCGGGGGCCGCCGTACGGCTGCGGCTGCGCGGCACCGGCACCGAGCGGTCCCTCGCACCCCGGGTCGCCGACGACCGCCGGGACTTCACCTTCACCGTCGGCCTCGCGGAACTGGGCGCCGGCCCCGGAAAGCGGGTGTGGGAGGTCTACGTGTGGCCCGCCGCGACCGCGCCCCCGGTCCGCGTCGCCCGCCTCCTGGACGACATCGCGGACCGGGCGGACATCCACGTCCAGCCCGCGGTCCCGGTCGGCGGCACGGTCGTACGGCCCTACTACACGGCCGGCAACGACCTGGCGGTGGCGGTCACACCGGCCGGCTGACGGTGCCGCTCGCGTCCTGCGCCAGCAGCCGCTCGGCCTCCTCGCCGGTCAGCTTCCGCTGCGTGCCGCAGAACGTGCACTGGGTGGTGTACTTCGTCGACACCGGGAACAGCGGCACGAAGAACAGGGTGAACTTGGTGACCCGCTTGCGCAGCGGGTGGGCGGCGGGGTTGCCGCAGTGGCCGCACACCAGCGTCAGTATCGCCAGTTGGTAGAGGTACCCCTTGGTGCCGAAAATGATCATGACGTTCCTTCCCCGTGCGGTTCCTGCCGTCAGGGTGCCAGACGGAGCCGGCGCGTGCGCCGGTCAGCGGGGCGGCTGCGAGACGGGGTCGGCGGTCTCCGCGGTCCGGGCCGGCCCCGGACAGTCGTCGCTGGAGCGGCCCGCCAGCCGGCCGTCGGGCTGCTCCACGGTCACCAGGACCGTGCTCAGCTCCGGGTCCTGGTGCAGCCGGGCGGCGGCGGCCGTGCAGGCCAGCTGGGCGACGGCGATGTCGCTCAGTGTCCCGGACCGGGCCGGTGGCCCGACCGCGACCGTCACCCCGTCGATCCGCAGGGTCGGCACCGGGTCCCCGCGCGGCAGCTCGCTCTCCAGGCCCCGGGCCCGTTCCGCCCGATCCGGGCCCTGCAACAGCAGCTCCACGGCGCCGGCCGGCTCGGCCGGCACGGCCGTCGCCCGGGCGCCGGCCACCA
>NZ_JBQOUX010000141.1:0-17800 GCF_052216785.1 Streptomyces sp. JW3
GGGCCGACCGAAATACACGGCGTGACCTGCGAGTTCCGGTCCGTTGATCGGCTACACCACTCGGCGGGACGCCATCCCGTCAGGACGTCGTCGGGTGTCCAACGGCCAAGCCGCTCTTCAACTTCGTCACGTGCGAGGCGACCTTGCGCCGCATGATCGGAGGGAAGATGGTGATGCGCGAGCAACTCGAACGGCTGTCGGAGGTTGCCCAGTTGCGGAACGTCGACCTTCAGGTTCTGCCTCTGAACTGTGAGGAGAACGCGGGTATCGGCGGCTCGTTCCGATTGCTCAAGCTCCGGGACGGATCAACCGTGGGACTCGTGGAAGCGCCGCTCACGAGTCGCGTCCTCTGCGACCCAAGGGAGACCACGGTCCTCGACGTCCGCTATGGAATGATCCGAGCCCAAGCGCTCACGCCACGCGACTCGCTGGCCCTCATCAAGAAATTGCGGGAAGAGACATGAAGCTTGAGTGGGTAAAGAGCAGCTACAGCACGGACGACGGCCCCTCCTGCGTCGAGATAGCCACCCCCGACCACCCGCACCAGGTCCTCATCCGCGACTCGAAGGACCCGGCCCGCGGCCACCTCACCGTGACCCCCACCACCTGGTCCACCTTCCTCCCCTACGCCTCCACCCACTAACCCCAAAAACGGATGACACTTCCCCCCAAAGTGTCATCCGTTCCGCACCAACACCCCCCGCCCCCGCACGCCCAACATGGCGCCCCCGACGACCATCGCCACCAGCACGAACCCCGCGGCGGCGAGGAACGCCACGCGGTAACCGCCCGCCAGGGCCTCCACCTCGCTCGCCCCGCCCGCCGAGACAGCCCGGACGCGACCCCTGACTCGGCGGGCACGACGGCGGCCATGCCGAGCCCCATGACGGCCGGTGCCGCCAGCCCGAAGCCCAGCCCCATCACCAGGCTCGCGGGCAGGAAGTCCACCAGGTACGTGCCGTCGACCCGGGCGAACGACAGCAGCACGAACGCCGCGGCGATGAGACCCAGCCCCCCGAAGAGCAAAGGCCGCTGACCGAACCTGGTGATGAACCGCGCCGAGCACCCCACCGAGACCACCGCGATCACCACCGCGACCGGCACGAAGCTCAGCCCCGCCGCCAGGGAGCCGTACCCCAGCGCGATCATCAGGAACTGCACGACGTTCGCCACCGCCAGAGACCGCGAGCGGAACATCCGCAGCGGCAGCAACGGCCGCGCGCTCGTGGCCTGCCGCAGCACGAACCCGCCGAGCAACAGCACGGACAGCAGCCCCAGAAGCAGCGTCCGAACCCCAGCCCGGGTACGACGCGCAGCCCCACCACTACGAGCAAGGCGCCCCCGAAAGGGCGCCCCGACTCAACCAGTCACCGAACCTCAGCTCGGCGTAGTGGACCGCCGCCGCCGCGACCCCGGCCGCCGCTCGCTCGGCCGCGTCACCGGGTCGCCGGCCTCCAGCGCCGCCGCCCGGCGCCGCAGCCCGAAGTCGGCCAGCGCCTCCGCCAGCTTCAGCACCGACGGCTCGGGGGCCATGACGTCGACCCGCAGCCCGTGCTCCTCCGCCGTCTTGGCGGTCGCCGGGCCAATACAGGCGATCACCGTCACGTTGTGCGGCTTGCCCGCGATCCCGACCAGGTTCCGCACCGTCGAGGACGACGTGAACAGCACCGCGTCGAACCCGCCGCCCTTGATCGCCTCCCGCGTGGTGGCCGGCGGCGGCGACGCCCGCACCGTCCGGTAGGCGGTGACGTCGTCGACCTCCCAGCCCAGCTCGATCAGCCCGGCGACCAGCGTCTCCGTAGCGATATCCGCGCGCGGCAGGAACACCCGGTCAATCGGGTCGAACACCGGATCGTACGGCGGCCAGTCCTCCAGCAACCCGGCCGCCGACTGCTCCCCACTCGGCACCAGATCCGGCTTAACACCGAAGGCGACCAGCGCGTTCGCCGTCTGCTCGCCCACCGCCGCGACCTTGATCCCGGCGAAGGCGCGGGCGTCGAGCCCGTACTCCTCGAACTTCTCCCGGACCGCCTTCACCGCGTTCACCGAAGTGAAAGCGATCCATTCGTACCGGCCCGTCACCAGGCCCTTGACCGCCCGCTCCATCTGCTGCGGGGTACGCGGCGGCTCGACCGCGATGGTCGGCACCTCGTGCGGAACCGCCCCGTAGGAGCGGAGCTGGTCGGAGAGCGACGCCGCCTGCTCCTTCGTACGCGGCACGAGCACCTTCCAGCCGAACAGCGGCTTGGACTCGAACCACGAGAGCTGATCGCGCTGGGCGGGGGCGGAACGCTCGCCGACCACGGCTATCACCGGCCGGCCACCGTCCGGGGACGGCAGCACCTTGGCCTGCTTCAGCGTCTGGGCGATCGTGCCGAGCGTCGCCGACCAGGTGCGCTGCCGGGTCGTCGTACCGGCGACCGTCACCGTCATCGGCGTGTCCGGCTTCCGGCCCGCCGACACCAGCTCACCGGCCGCGGCCGCCACCGAGTCCAGCGTCGTCGACACGACCACCGTGCCGTCGGAGGCGCCGACCTCGGTCCAGCACCGGTCCGAGGCGGTACGGGCGTCCACGAACCGCACGTCCGCGCCCTCCGCGTCGCGCAGCGGAACACCGGCGTACGCGGGTACCCCGACGGCCGCCGCGATACCGGGGACGACCTCGAAGGGCACCCCGGCCGCGGCGCACGCCAGCATCTCCTCGGCGGCGTACGTGTCGAGCCCGGGGTCCCCGGTCACCGCACGTACCACCCGCCTGCCGCCCCGCGCGGCCTCCATGACAAGATGTGCGGCATCCCGCACGGCGGGGACACCAGCGGTCGTTGACGCTCCGTCAACAACCGCCAGCTGAGGCGTGCCTGTGCCAGGAACCGGACCACCGGACGGGTCCGGGTCGGTGTGCACTTCGGCCACGCCGTGAGGGGCATGCGTCCGTACGACGTCGAGCACCTCGTGCTCGGCGACGAGAACGTCCGCGTGCGCCAGCGCCTCGACGGCGCGCAGAGTCAGCAGTCCCGGATCTCCGGGTCCGGCACCGAGGAAGGTGACGTGCCCGTGTTCAGGACCGGCGGCGGGAAGGGTGGTGGGGCTCAATGTGCTCGCTCCCCCATCAGACCGGCCGCGCCCTGGGCGAGCATCTCGGTGGCGAGTTCGCGACCGAGTGCCAGTGCCGCCTCGTGCGTTGCGGGCACGGGACCGGTGGTGGACAACTGCACCAGCGTCGAGCCGTCGGTCGTGCCGACGACGCCGCGCAGGCGCATTTCCTTGACAGTCTGCCCGTCGACCAAGAGGTCGGCCAGCGCCCCCACAGGTGCGCTGCAACCGGCCTCCAGGGCGGCGAGCAGTGACCGCTCGGCGGTTACGGCGGCCCGCGTGAACGGGTCGTCGAGTTCGCCGAGCGCGGCGATCAGTTCCGCATCGGATGCGGTGCACTCGATCGCCAGTGCCCCCTGGCCGGGGGCGGGCAGAACCGTGTCGACCGACAGGAAGTCGGTCACCTCGTCGCTGCGGCCTATCCGGTTCAGTCCGGCGGCGGCCAGTACGACGGCGTCCAGCTCACCCTTGCGGACGTATCCGATCCGGGTGTCGACGTTGCCGCGGATCGGCACCGTCTCGATGTCCAGGCCGTGCGCGCGGGCGTACGCGTTCAGCTGCGCCATGCGCCGGGGGGCGCCGGTGCCGATGCGCGCGACCCCCCGCGGCGAAGAGGCGGCCAGGTCGGTGAACTTCAGCGCGTCCCGGGCGACGAGCACGTCGCGCGGGTCCTCCCGCTCCGGTACGGCGGCCAGCACCAGTCCGTCGGGCTGCGCGGTCGGCAGGTCCTTCAGCGAATGAACCGCGAAGTCGACCTCGCCCCGCAGCACCGCCTCGCGCAGCGCGGCCACGAACACCCCCGTGCCGCCGATCTGCGCGAGCTGCTCCCGCGACACATCGCCGTACGTGGTGATCTCGACCAGCTCAACGGGCCGTCCGGTCACCTGGCTCACGGCGTCCGCCACCTGCCCGGACTGGGCCATGGCGAGCTTGCTGCGCCGCGTCCCCAGTCTCAGTGCCTTCTCGGTCATGCCGGTCCTCGGTTCTTTCCAGTGCTGTTCCCGGCCCGGGAGACGGCGGCCACCGTCTCCGGGTCGAGGTCGAACAGGGTGCGCAGCGCGTCCGCGTACCCGGCGCCGCCGGGCTCGGCCGCGAGCTGCTTGACCCGCACGGTCGGCGCGTGCAGCAGCTTGTCCACCACGCGCTTGACGGTCTGCGTGATCTCGGCGCGGTGCTTGTCGTCCAGGCCGGGCAGCCGCCCCTCCAGGCGGGCCACCTCGCTCGCCACCACCTCGGCGGCCATGCTGCGCAGCGCGACCACGGTCGGGGTGATGTGCGCCGCCCGCTGCGCCGCCCCGAAGGCGGCCACCTCGTCGGCGACGATCCGCCGGACCATGTCCACGTCGGCGGCCATCGGCGCGTTGGCGGAGGCGTCCGCGAGCGACTCGATGTCGACCAGCCGGACCCCGGCCAGCCGGTGCGCGGCGGCGTCGATGTCGCGCGGCATGGCCAGGTCGAGGAGGAAGAGGACGGGCTCCGGGCGCGGCACCTCGGCCACCGGCTCGGGCCGGCGCAGCTCGGGCACCCGCCCGGCCCCGGCCGCGACGGCGGCCAGCGCCGCGATCAGCTCGGCCTCGCCGCCCTGCGTCCGCTCGGCGCCCGTGCCGCCCGCGGCCCACGCCCCGTGCTGCTCCAGCGTCGCCGCGTCCATCCCGGCCACCGCCGCCTCCCCCATCACGGAGAAGCCGGCCGACAGGCCGGTCGGTACGGCGGACAGATCCAGCGGGCAGCCGTCCTCGGTGCCGACACTGGTCGGCGGCAGCACCAGCACCTCGGCGTCCGGCGCCGGCGCGATCGCGACCGGCCGGCCGGTACGTCCCTCGACCGCCGCGGCGACCGCCTCGCCGGTGAGCACCAGGCCGGTCGCGCCGGTACAGGAGACGGCGACGTCGGCACGTGTCAGCTCGGCCGGCACCGCGTCCATCGGTACCGCGCGGGCCAGCACGTCCGTGTCGTCGCCCTCGGCCAGAATCTGTGCGAGCCGCTCGGCCCGCTCAAAGGTGCGGTTGGCGACCACCACCTCGGCCACCCCGGCCCGCGCCAGCGTCGCGGCGGCCAGCGAGGACATCGACCCGGCCCCGATGACCAGGGCCTTCTTGCCCCGGGCCCAGCCGGCCACGTCCGCCCCGGCGGCGAGCTGCTCCAGGCCGAAGGTGACCAGGGACTGCCCGGCGCGGTCGATGCCGGTCTCCGAGTGGGCCCGCTTGCCGACCCGCAGTGCCTGCTGGAACAGGTCGTTCAGCAGCCGTCCGGCGGTGTGCAGCTCCTGCGCCCGGGCCAGCGAGTCCTTTATCTGCCCGAGGATCTGGCCCTCGCCGACAACCATCGAGTCCAGACCGCAGGCCACCGAGAACAGATGGTGGACGGCCCGGTCCTCGTAGTGCACGTAGAGGTAGGGGGTCAGCTCCTCCAGGCCGACGCCGCTGTGCTGGGCGAGCAGCGTGGACAGCTCGGCGACCCCGGCGTGGAACTTGTCCACGTCCGCGTACAGCTCGATCCGGTTGCAGGTGGCCAGCACCGCGGCCTCGGCGGCCGGTTCGGCGGCGACCGTGTCCTGGAGCAGCTTGTTCTGCGCGTCCGCGTTCAGCGAGGCCCGTTCCAGCACGCTGACCGGCGCGCTGCGGTGGCTGAGTCCGACGACCAGGAGGCTCATGCCGGCATCACGGCGGGGACGTCCCCGTCAGGACCCTGGTCGGTAGCGGCAGCGGCGGCGGCGCGCTTGCGGGCGGCGGCCGGCACGGCGGCCTGGGCCGCGGCCTCCTCACCGGCCTTGCGCTGCTCGTGGAAGGCGAGGATCTGCAGCTCGATGGAGAGGTCGACCTTGCGCACGTCGACGCCCTCGGGCACGTTCAGCACGGTCGGCGCGAAGTTCAGGATGGAGGTGACTCCGGCGGCCACCAGCCGGTCGCAGACCTGCTGGGCGGCACCGGCGGGGGTGGCGATCACGCCGATGGACACCCCGTTGTCGGTGATGATCGTCTCCAGCTCGTCGGTGTGCTGCACCGGAATACCGGCCACCGGCTTGCCGGCCATCGCGGGGTCGGCGTCTATCAGCGCCGCGACCCGGAACCCGCGCGAGGCGAACCCGCCGTAGTTGGCGAGCGCGGCGCCGAGGTTGCCGATACCGACGATGACGACCGGCCAGTCCTGGGTCAGGCCCAGCTCACGGGAGATCTGGTAGACGAGGTACTCGACGTCGTAGCCGACCCCCCGGGTCCCGTAGGAACCGAGGTAGGAGAAGTCCTTGCGCAGCTTCGCGGAGTTGACTCCCGCCGCGGCCGCCAGCTCCTCGGAGGAGACCGTGGGCACCGAGCGCTCCGACAGTGCGGTCAGCGCGCGGAGGTACAGCGGAAGCCGGGCGACGGTGGCCTCGGGAATCCCTCGGCTGCGGGTCGCCGGTCGGTGTGTTCGGCCAGTTGCCACGGTGCTCCTGCGGGTAGAGCGGGGCTGTAGGCGGTCATACGTCCCTACATGACCGCCCCGTCGAAAGCAGGCTATGTCTTTGTGAACGCGTGCACAAAGATGGTGTCCGATTTGCCCGGCCAACGTGACCGGGGTCACGCGCCCCCGGCGCACGAACAGGGAACCGGCGCGCCCGCGCACACGTTCCTCTCCTATTGGGGGCAAAGCCGCCCACGCTCCTCACGATCCACGCCCCCGAGACCAGGTCGCCATCGATTTTAAGCGACCATCCGGCAGCTCTTGGACTACTCGGACTACTGGGACTACTCGGTCAGTGCCCTGCGCAGGCGTTCCTCGTTCACACGCCAGAAGGTGTGCTGGCGTCCGTCGACGAGGACGACCGGGATCTGCTCCCAGTACGCGTCGTGGAGCCGGCGGTCCTCGGTGATGTCCTTCGCCTCCCACGGGACGCCGAGGCCGGCGCACACCTTCTCGACGACGAGCTGTGCGTCATCACACAGGTGGCAGCCGGGTTTGCGGATGAGGGTGACGAGATGGTTCTCGGGACGGGGCTGGTGCTCAGGACGCGGCGGCGTCTTTCTGCGGAAGACGGGGCTCATGCCCGCCATTCTCGCGCGCCCCGCGCCGTACGGAAGCCTCGCGGCGAAGCCCCCGCGACGCGCCGGGCACACCGCTTCTTTAACGGCACGGTCGCGCAGAGTTCACAGCCTCCCAACCTCTCGACTCCGGAACGTCCGAACAAACTGGCTATGCTCACGGGCATGGCCGCTCTTGGATGGCTCACTCCCCGGAGGCGCTCCGCCACCGCGCGCAGCGTGCTGGCAGGCGAGGCGTCGGCGGAGGCCGCCCGCAAATCCACCCAGGACCTCCCCGCGCCCGAATCCGCCGGTGAGCCGGACTTCCCGGTGCACGGCGACGACCGGGCCGCCGCCTTCTTCGACCTGGACAACACGGTGATGCAGGGCGCCGCCCTCTTCCACTTCGGCCGCGGCCTGTACAAGCGCAAGTTCTTCGAGACCCGCGACCTGGCCCGGTTCGCCTGGCAGCAGGCGTGGTTCCGGCTGGCCGGCATCGAGGACCCCGAGCACATGCAGGACGCCCGCGACTCGGCGCTCTCCATCGTCAAGGGCCACCGCGTCTCCGAGCTGAAGTCGATCGGCGAGGAGATCTACGACGAGTACATGGCCGAGCGGATCTGGCCCGGCACCCGTGCGCTCGCCCAGGCGCACCTGGACGCGGGCCAGAAGGTCTGGCTGGTCACCGCCGCGCCGGTGGAGATCGCCCAGGTGATCGCCCGCCGCCTCGGCCTGACCGGCGCGCTCGGCACGGTCGCCGAGTCGGTCGACGGCGTCTACACCGGCAAACTGGTCGGCGAACCGCTGCACGGCCCGGCCAAGGCCGAGGCGGTGCGCGCCCTGGCCGCCGCCGAGGCCCTGGACCTGACCCGCTGCGCCGCCTACAGCGACTCGCACAACGACATCCCGATGCTGTCCCTGGTCGGCCACCCCTACGCGATCAACCCGGACTCCAAACTCCGCCGCCACGCCCGGCAACTGGACTGGCGGCTACGGGACTACCGCACCGGCCGCAAGGCCGCCAAGGTCGGCATCCCGGCCGCGGCCGGCGTCGGCGCGGTGGCCGGCGGCACGGCGGCGGCCATCGCCCTGCACCGGCGCCGCGGCCAATCCCTCTGACGTACCCCGGCGGCCCCGGATCACTCCCCCATTTCGCACCCGGGCACAACACGCTCCGTAACGACGCCGAACCCAGACCCTTTCGATCAATAACCGATCACTATCCGGCACTTGATCAGCCGTCATTCGGTTACGTAAGCGACGTAATCGATGATTTGAGCAACTGGGTGTAGCAGGGCCTGTACGAAGCGTTATTCTCCTCAGACGCAATCCGGAACCCCCCTGTCGCTACGACGGGTGAAAGGTCCCGCACTGCACGTGATGGAAGCTCTGCCTCTGGGAGTCCCGTGTACCCACACGTCGGGGTTGACGCCTCGGGCCTGGCTACGCTGCGCGCAACGGTCAAAACGCTCCACGACCTGCTGCGCGACCTCGTCCCCACCGCGTATGCCGTCCCCACCGCGTACGCCGTCCCCGCCCTCGCCTCAGCCGCCGCCCCCGCCGGTCCGGCCTACGCGCTCGCCGACGGCGGCGCGGCCGTCGGCAGACGCGGACGGGCGTCCGGGACAACCGTCCGCCGCCCCGCCGCGGACAGCGACAGCGCCCGGATGATGGACCTGGTCGAGCGTGCCCAGTCCGGCGAGGCCGACGCCTTCGGGCGTCTCTACGACCAGTACAGCGACACCGTGTACCGGTACATCTACTACCGCGTGGGAGGCAAGGCCACCGCCGAGGACCTGACCAGCGAGACCTTCCTGCGCGCCCTGCGCCGCATCGGCACCTTCACCTGGCAGGGCCGCGACTTCGGCGCCTGGCTGGTGACCATCGCCCGCAACCTGGTCGCCGACCACTTCAAATCCAGCCGCTTCCGCCTCGAGGTCACCACCGGCGAGATGCTCGACGCCAACGAGGTCGAGCGCTCCCCCGAGGACTCCGTCCTGGAGTCCCTCTCCAACGCCGCCCTGCTGGACGCCGTACGACGGCTCAACCCCCAGCAGCAGGAGTGCGTCACGCTGCGCTTCCTCCAGGGCCTCTCCGTCGCCGAGACCGCCCGCGTGATGGGCAAGAACGAAGGCGCCATCAAGACCCTCCAGTACCGCGCCGTGCGCACCCTCGCCCGGCTGCTCCCGGACGACGCCCGCTGACCCTCTCAAGTCACCTTCGGTGACGGCCCGTTGACTCCCCGCCCCGCTTGCCCGCCGCGCGTAACCCAAGTGCCGCGCCACTCGTTGTGCGGGATGCAGGCTCCCTGTGGTCACCCCCTGGCCGAGTCCGATCGCACGATCGGGTGGTCGTGGTCAGGGTGTGCAACCCTCAGGACCCCCTGGGGAGTCGACCGTCATGACGAGAGGAGGTGCCGCCAGTGATCGCGAACGTATCGGCGCACCGGCGGGCGAACGCCTTCGCCCAGGCTCTGGAGGAGCAGTCCGAGCGGAGCCCGGCGGCCGAGCAGCCCGAAGGGCCGGCACCGGCCGCGGCCCCCGCGGACCGGACCGAGCAGGGCCGCCTGATGGCCCTGACCACCGGTCTCGACGCGCTGCCCAAGCCCGAGCTGGACCCGGAGGTCAAGGTCGTCCAGCGGGCCCAGCTGGTGGCCGCGTTCGAGGCCATGCTCCAGGAGGGCGGCGAGGCGGACCCGGCGGTACCCGAGCAGCGCCGCGCCCGCGGCGCCCACCGGGCGACACCGCTCAGAAAACTCCGGCCCCGCTCCCGGCTGGCCAAGGGCCTCACCGCCGGCGGCCTCAGCGTCGGCGTGGCCGCGGGAGCCTTCGGCGGAGTGGCCGCGGCCAGTTCCGACGCCCTGCCGGGCGACTCGCTCTACGGCCTCAAGCGCGGCATAGAGGACTTCAAGCTCGGCCTCGCCGAAGGCGACACCGAGCGCGGCCGCGGCTACCTCGACCGGGCCTCCACCCGGCTGAGCGAGGCCCGCCGGCTGCTGGAGCGGGACCGCGGCGGCGCCCTCGACCACGAGACCCTCGGCGAGATCCGCCGCACCCTGTCCGGCATGGGACAGGACGCGACCGAAGGCCACCGGCTGCTCAGCGCGGCCTACGCCCGCGACCCCGACTCGCTCGACCCGATGCGGGCGCTGTCCGCCTTCTCCCGCTCCCACCGGGACGCCTGGGGGACCCTGCGCGAGCGGCTGCCCGTCCAGCTCGGCGACGTCAGCGAACAGGTGTCGTCGGTGTTCGACGCCATAGACGAGGACGTGGCCCCGCTGCGCTCCCTGCTCCCCCAGCCACCGTCCAAGGGCGACGACACGGGCGAGCGCGGCAACGGCTCCGGCTCGGCCGGCACCACCCCGTCCGACAGCACCGGCAACTCGGCCCCGCCCAGCACCGGCCGCGGCGACGCCACCGAAGAGGACCGCACCGACAGCCGGCGCCCCAGCGAGTCCGCCGACTCCGACAGCGAGCAGGACGGCCTGCTCGGCGGCAACACCGGCGGCCTGCTCGACCCGCCCAAGGAGACCACCCCCACCGCACCGTCGACCAGCGGCAAGACGCCCGCCCCCGAGCCGGACGTCACCCTGCCGCCCCTCCTCCCCGGCCTGCTGCCCGACCTGGGCATCGACGGCGACGACAGCGACTGAGACAGGCACGACACGGTGGTACGGCGGTGGGGATGCCCCCACCGCCGTACAGCCATGCTCAGAAGAACACCGACCGCCGCTGCACCAGCAACTTGTACAGCGTGTGCTGAATCTGCTCCCGCACCTGATCGGTCAGGTTGAACATCAGCATCGGGTCCTCGGCCGCCTCGGCCGGATAGTGGTCCGTGGGGATCGGCTCCCCGAACTGGATCGTCCACTTCGTCGGCAACGGCACCACGCCCAGCGGCCCCAGCCACGGGAAGGTCGGCGTCAGCGGGAAGTACGGGAACCCCAGCAGCCGGGCCAGCGTCCGGGCGTTGCCGATCATCGGGTAGATCTCCTCCGCGCCCACCACCGAGCACGGAATGATCGGCGCCCCCGCCCGCAGCGCCGTGGAGACGAACCCGCCCCGCCCGAACCGCTGCAGCTTGTACCGGTCCCCGAACGGCTTGCCCAGCCCCTTGAACCCCTCCGGCATCACCCCGACCAGCTCGCCCTGCCCAAGCAGCCGCGCCGCGTCCTCCGCGTCGGCCAGGGTGTGACCGAGCTTGCGGGCCAGCTCGTTGATCACCGGCAGCACGAACACCAGGTCCGCCGCGAGCAGCCGCAGATGCCGCCCCGCCGGATGGTGGTCGTGCACCGCGACCTGCATCATCAGTCCGTCCAGCGGCAGCGTCCCGGAGTGGTTGGCGACGATCAGCGCCCCGCCCTCGGCCGGAATGTTCTCGACGCCCTTCACCTCGACCCGGAAGTACTTCTCGTACATCGGGCGCAGCACCGACATCAGCACCTGGTCGGTCAGCTCGGCGTCGTAGCCGAAGTCGTCGACCTCGTAGTCCCCGGTCAGCCGCCGCCGCAGGAAGGCCAGCCCGCCCGCGATCCGCCGCTCCAGGCCGCCTTCGCCACCGCCGTCCTCGACCGCGGACGGCTGCTCCCGGCCCCCGTCCGCTCCACCCGGCCGCACCGGCAGCGCCTGGACCTCGCGGACCGGCGCGGACTCCGCCGTACTCTTGCGCCGGCTCCCCGTGCCGCCCCGGCGCCGCGCCGAGCGCTGCGCCGCGCCGCCACGGGACCGGTCGTCGTCGAACGGAATGACCTTGGCATCCGCCATCGTTGATGCGCTCCTCAGTTGGCGCTCTGCGTCGGGGGGTGGCCGCTGCCCGTACCGGACAGCGCGGCGATCCGGTCCACGGCCTTCGCGACGACCGCCGGCGGGAGCAGCCCCGGCTCCCGGCTGCGCGCGAAGTCCGCGAACGTCTCCGCGGTGGTGTGCTTCGGCTGGAAACCCAGCGTCTCGCGCATCTGCGTGGTGTCCACGACCCGGCCGTGGGTGAGCAGCCGGATCTGCTCGGGGGAGAAGTCCGTCACCCCCAGCGTACGCACGAACGAGCCCGCCCAGCTGACGACGGGCAGCAGCAGCGGCACGGTGGGCCGGCCCAGCCGCCGGGAGCACTGGGAGAGCAGCAGCACCCCGTCGCCGGCGATGTTGAACGTGCCGCTGTTGAGCGTGCCCCGCTCCGGCTCGTGCGAGGCGATCCGCAGCACCTCGACCACGTCGTCCTCGTGCGCGAACTGGAGCCGCGGGTCGTACCCGAACACCGTCGGCAGCACCGGCAGCGAGAAGTACGAGGCCAGCGGGGTGTCGGTGGCCGGCCCGAGGATGTTGGCGAACCGCAGCACGCACACCGCGACGTCCGGCCGGCGCCGCGCGAAGCCCCGCACATACCCCTCGACCTCCACGGTGTCCTTCGCGAACCCACCGCTGGGCAGCGCCTTGGCCGGCGTCGTCTCGGTACAAACCGCCGGATCCCGCGGCGCGGACCCGTACACGTTCGTACTGGACTTCACCACCAGCCGCCGCACGGTCGGCGACTTCTGGCAGGCGCCGAGCAACTGCATGGTCCCGATGACGTTGGTCTCCTTGACCGACGTCCGACTGCCACTGCCCAGCGGGGTGCCGGTGACGTCCATGTGGACGACCGTGTCGGCGCCGGTCTCCGCCAGCACCCGCGCGATGGTGGGCTGCCGGATGTCGGCCTGCACGAAGTCCGCGCCGCCCAGCGGGTGCTCGGGCGGGACCGCGTCCACGCCGACCACCCGGTCGACCGCCGGGTCCCGCTGGAGCCGCCGCACGAAACGGCCCCCCAGCTGCCGGGCCACTCCGGTCACGAGCACGACCTTGCCCACGATCAGCGCCTTCCTCTCGGTCACCTGCCGTGTTCCCGCTCGTCGGCCAACCTAGCGGGTCGGTGTTGCGCCGGGATGACTGCCGGACCCAGACACCTGTGGCCTCCCACCGGATGGCGGGAGGCCACAGTTGACGCTTTCGCGGCGTCGCGTCGCGTACTGCTCGGTGCGACTACTTCTTGTTACGACGCTGCACGCGCGTGCGCTTGAGCAGCTTGCGGTGCTTCTTCTTCGCCATCCGCTTGCGCCGCTTCTTGATAACAGAGCCCACGACTAACCCTCGCTCACTTCTCATCACTCGGTTGTTTGGGCGCCATGGGCCCACACGACCTACGAGGGGCTAGCCTACCCGCCCGGGCGCTGAGGTCGTAATCGAGGGGCGGGGGAGGCCCGGAGGGACTCCGAGGACCTCCCCCAGGGCCGTCGTCAGGCCGTGTCCACCCCCACGAAGCTCTCGCGGAGGTACTCGTGAACCGCATTCTCCGGGACGCGGAACGACCGTCCCACCCGGATCGCGGGCAGATGACCGCTGTGCACCAACCGGTACACGGTCATCTTCGACACTCGCATCACCGAGGCGACCTCCGCCACGGTAAGGAACTGAACCTCGCTCAGAGGCCTCTGGTCTCCAGCCATGACACACCTGAACCTTCCGCACTCGACGGCCACCGGCTTCCCCTTCCGGTGACTCTTCGTCGCTGCGTGCTCACTCCCCAATGTAGGTGCGGGTGATGCGAGTGGGGAAGAGGTGCACGCATCGGCGTCCTACTGGGACAGACACGCTCGTTTGAGTACGTAGCGGGTAAGCGGCAGGTAGTAATCGGACCGCACGCCGTCATCAAGTGGAACGACGACGGACACGCACCCCTCTGCCTGACCCACGAAGAGCGCGGGGTCGTCCGTATCAGCGAGCCCGATGGCCTCGAACCCCAGCTGACCTGCTCCGCAGACCCATCCGTGGTCTCCGATCACCAGCTCCGGCAGGGCCCCGCCGGCCTCCGCCGCACCGGCCAGCGCGGTCCGAACCGGGAGGGGAGAATGGGTGTGCGCGCCGGGCTCACAACCGGGGCGCTCACCCCCGCGTTCTCGCACCAACCCGACGCCCCGTACGTAGTCGAGGTTGTAGGTGCGTAGACCGAACCGGGTCGTTATGTCGACACAGCGACCCTGCGCCGGGGTGAGAACGGCACACCCCGCCGCCGACAGGGCGTCCGCGAGCGCGACGTAGAAACCGAGCAGCCGATGCGGATGTCCGGTGCCGAGCACGACCGGGGCACGGTGCCGGGCGACTTCCGCCAGCCGATCCGCGAAATCATCCAGAGCGGTCAGCGTCCGATCCGGATCGATCACATCATGCCCGGTGACGCAGCGCGGATCGGCCGAAACCCCGCATCTGTCCGCCATCAGCTCGATCACGTCCCGCTGCCGCCACGCCCCCACGGGGTCGATCCCCAGCAGCACCCGCGGATCCCGGGCCGCGAACAGCCGATAACTCCGCAGACTCACCTCCCGCGAGGTCGCCACCACCCCGGCCAGCCGGGCCCTCAGCAAATGATCACGAAGCTCCCCGGAAGACACCACCTCCCGATACTCCCGACCCCCCACCCCCGCCCACCCCACTTCCCCCCAACTACACCCGCCCGGCCCAGCCGCCCCACCACGCCCCCGCCCAACGCCGGCCCGCGCCCCCACCCACAAGACCCGTCAGTCAACACCCGTCACGCCAACAACCCCCGCAACGGAAACACCGCCCGCCGAGCCGCCAACACCGCCTGATCCACCCGGTCCGCAGGGTCGTATCCCGCCTCCCAGCCCACCCACGACACCGGCCACCGCCCATCAGTCATCCGCCTCGGCCCACCCTGCCGAGTCCGCGCGAACACCTCCCCCCGCCAAGCCTCCGGAATCACCGCCTCCGGCAGGATCTCCCGCCCCGCCGCGATCCCCACCAGATGCGTCCACGACCGCGGCACCACATCCACCACCGCGTAACCACCCCCGCCCAGCGCCACCCACCGCCCCCCGGCGTACTCGTGCGCCAGCTCATGACACGCCACCTGCACCGCCCGCTGCGCGTCCACCGACACCGCCAGATGCGCCAGCGGATCCTCGAAGTGCGTATCCGCCCCGTGCTGCGTGACCAGCACCTGCGGCCGAAACGCCGCCACCACCTCCGGCACCACCGCGTGGAACGCCCGCAGCCACCCGGCGTCCCCCGTCCCCGCCGGCAAGGCGACATTCACCGCCGATCCCTCCGCGGCCCCGTCCCCGCCCGTCTCCTCCGGCCACCCGCTCCCCGGGAACAACGTCCGCGGATGCTCGTGCAACGACACCGTCAGCACCCGCGGATCCGCCCAGAACGCCGCCTGCACCCCGTCCCCGTGATGCACGTCGACATCCACGTACGCCACCCGCTCGATGCCCAGCTCCAGCAACCGCGCGATCGCCAGCGCCGCGTCGTTGTACACGCAGAACCCCGACGCCGCCCCCGGCATCGCATGATGCAGCCCGCCCGCGAAGTTCACCGCGTGCAGCGCGTCCCCCCGCCACACCGCCTCCGCCGCTCCCACCGACTGCCCGGCGATCAGCGCCGACACCTCGTGCATCCCCGCGAACGCCGGATCGTCGACCGTCCCCAGCCCATACGCACCGTCCGCCACCCCCGGATCGGCCGACGCCGCCTTCACCGCCTCGACGTAGTCCCCCCGGTGCACCAGCCGCAGCGTCGACTCCCCCGCCGCCTTGGCCGCCACCACATCCACCTCGCGATCCAGCCCGAACGCCCCGACCAGGCTGCGCGTCAGCGCCAGCCGCACCGGATCCATCGGATGGTCCGGCCCGAAGTCATAGCCCGTGACCGCCTCGTCCCACATCAGCTGCGCGCGCCCGCTCATGTCCGCCACCGTATCGGTCCGTTCCCGGCGCCTCGAAGGACCGCGCGTACACCACCGTCACCAGCACCAACACCATCGGCACCAGCATCGCGCCCCGGTAACTCCACACATCCCCGAGCGCCCCCACCAACGGCGAACCCACCAGAAACCCCACATAGTTGAAGACATTCAGCCGCGCCACCGCCGCATCCGAGGCCCCGGGGAACAACCGCCCCGCCGCCGCGAACGTCTGCGGCACCAGCACGCACAGCCCCACCCCCAGCAGCGTGAACCCGCCCATCCCCACCCAGGCCCCCGGCGCCCCCGCCACCACCGCGAACCCCACCGCCGCCACCAGGGCCCCACCCCGCACCACGGCCACGGCCCCGAACCGCCGCACCCCGAGATCCCCGACCGCCCGCCCCACCAGCGTGGTCACCATGTACACGTTGTACGGAACGGTCGCCAGCTGCTCCGAACTCCCCAGCACGTCCTGGAGGTACTTCGCACTCCAGTTGGACACCGTCGAGTCCCCGATGTACGCGAACGTCATCACCAGACACAACGGCAACAACACCCCGAACCCCACAACCCCGCCACCCCCCGACCGCCTCCCTTCCTCTTCCCCCACCGGCCCCCCGGCCGCATCCACATACCACCGGCTCCCCACCAGCGCCGCCGGCAGCAGCACCGCCACCACCGGCAGATACGACACCCAGAGCGCGAGCTCCCAGTGCGCCCCCGCCCACGCCAGCGAGGCCCCGAGAATCCCGCCCAGGCTGTACGTCGCGTGGAACCCGAGCATGATGCTCCGCCCGTACGCCCGCTGAAGACTGACCCCGAGCATGTTCATCGAGGCGTCCAGCGCCCCCACCGCCAGCCCGAACGCACCGAGCGCGACGGCCAGTTCGGCCATCCCCTCCCCCAGCCCGACCCCGAGCAGCGCCAGCAGCACCACCGGCTGGGACCACCGCAGCACCCGGCTCGGCCGCACCCGCCGTACCAGCCGCTCGGTGCCCACGCTCCCCACCCCGGCCAGCACCGGTACGGCCGCGAGGAAGGCCGGCAACAGCGCGTCGGACACCCCGTACCGGTCCTGAATGGCCGGAATACGCGTCACCAGCAGCGCGAACGCCACCCCCTGGGCGAAGAACCCGAACGCCAGAGAGCCCCTGCCCCGCCGCAGCACATCCGTCATGGCGGCGAGCGTAGAGCCCCGCCCTACGCCTGGGTAGATCCCGCCAAAGATGAATCGCCGTCACCTTCAGGCCAGCAACCCAGGCAATTCCCGCATATCGGCGAACACCTTCCCGGCCCCGGCCAGCTTCTCCGCCGGCGTCATGGCGGTGAACCCCACGACATCCATGCCGGCCGCCACGGCCGCCGCCACCCCGAGCGGACTGTCCTCGACCACGACACACCGCTCCGGCGCCACCCCCATCCGCTCGGCCGCGTACAGGAACAGATCCGGCGCCGGCTTCCCCCGCCCCACATCCTCCGAGCTGAAGATCCGCCCGTCGTCGAACCACCGGTCCAGCCCGGTGGTCCGATGCCCCACCCGAATCCGCTCATGACTCCCGGACGACGCCACGCAGTACGCCACGCCCTCCGCAACGAGCTGCTCCAGCACCCCGACGACACCGGGCACCGGCTCCAGATCCCGCTCGAAGGCCGCGAACACCCGCCCATGAAAAACATCATCGAAATCCACGGGGAGCCCCCGTCCGGTCCGCTCCCGGATCAGATCATGGACCCGATGCATCGCGGCCCCCATGTAATCCCGCAATGAATCCTCGTACGACGTCGGATGCCCGACCTCCGTCAGATAACCGGCCAGCAGCCGGTTGGAGATCGGCTCGCTGTCCACGAGCACACCGTCATTGTCGAAGATAACCAGGTCGTAGCGCATACACCGACCCTAAACGCAGAAAACCCCCGCATCTCACGATGCGGGGGTCTCCCCTACAAAAATTGTTCGGCGGCGTCCTACTCTCCCA
>NZ_JBQOUX010000142.1:0-17592 GCF_052216785.1 Streptomyces sp. JW3
GAGGGGCATAAAGCCCCTTTGGGAATTCCTGGCGGAATTCCTCGCCCCGGAATTCGCCTGGCGGCGAATTCTCTGTGGTTTATGCCGGGCCGCTGGCGCGGCCCTTGGTTTTGCGTGTGAATTTGCCTGGCGGCAAATTCTGGGTTTGTGGGGTGGAGTTTTGGTTTCTGTATTTTGCCTGGCGGCAAAATTCTTATTTTGTTGTTTTGTTGGGCCGCTGGCGCGGCCCTTTCTTTGGGTTTTGGTGTTTTGGTCGGAGCGCTGGTGCGCTCCGGTTGTTGACGGGCTGTGGGATGTGGCGTGGTGTCATGCCTGGTGGCATGACCGGGGGTTGGGGCGTCGTGGGCCTGGTGGCCCACGGGGTGTTGTGTGTGGGTGTCTGGGTGGTGTCGTGCTGTGGGTTGCTGACGCCTGACGACGCTGGGTGGGCTTGGGTTGTCGAACTCGGCCTGTTTTTCGCGGGCTTGGGGGCTGTGCGAATTGGTTGTCCCTGAGCTGCGGGATGTCATGGGTTGGAGTGATGGCTGGGGTGTCTTGCCGTTGAGGAGTCACTGAGTGAGGGGGCACCGCGCGGGTGTGGTGATGGCAGTGGTGTCTGTCTCTGTCCGGGCTGGGGACGCTGGAGGGAACGGGACGGCTACGGTGGGCCCGTGTCTGATCCTGTTTCTGCCGGTGAACGGGCCGAGCCGTCCCCGGCTGTGCGCGAGGTACGTCCGGAGCTCGTCTCGGCGCTGCAGGCTCAAGGCGGTGACGGGCAGCGGGCGTTGAGTCTGTTACTGGATGCGGCCTACGTCCTGAAAGGTCCTGATGAGTTCCGGGCGCCTTATGAGGTGGCGCAGTCGTGTCTGCGAGGTGCGCTGGAGGGTGTTCTCAGCATCGCGGGTGAGAACTTTCCTAGGCTGCGTAGCGCGACCAAGGCGGTCACCGAGGCTGCGGGGGCGGTGGCTGATGCCTGGCGGCATCAGTGCGGGGTGGGTGCCGGGGATCTTGGTGTCCTCGTGGGTGCAGTCGAGGAGCTGCGTGCTGAGCAGGCGGAGCGCGGTGGATTCCGTACTCGGCAGATCGGGCACCTGGTGGCGGAGCAGACCCGGCAGGAGATGGGGCTGGCCGAGACGGAGGCGGCTCGCAGTTGGAGTGTTTTTACAGCAGCGCTTCCGGTGTGCTGCACGGCTCCAGCAGCGGTGCCGATGAGGCGCGCCGTCAGTTCCAGGACGTCACGGCTGCTATGGAGCAGCTGTTTATGGGGCTGCCGGAGCGGGCGGAGCGGTTGCGGGAGCTGACCCGGCTGGAGGTGCCGGTGCAGCAGGACGCGGACGAGGTCGCGCGGATGACCGATCCGCGGGCGGGGGCGTACTTCTTCCGAGCTGCCGTGAGCGGGCGTTGGCTGGGGCTGCTGCCGCTTGCTCGGCTGTTGCCCGAGGTAGGCCGCTGGCCGGCGGCTCCGTATCTGCGGCGGCTGCTGGTCCAGGAGCCGGAGCGGGTGTGTGCCTGGGTGGAGGAGCGCCTGGACGCGATCCGTGGACAGGGGTTGGGTGCGCTGTCGCAGACGGTCGCCGTGGTGAGCGAGGCGGGCATGGCGGCGTGCCCGCTGCTGACGAAGATCGTGCGGGCGCAGCCGGACCGGTTCGTTCTGCTGCGGGCCACGTACTGGGCCGTGGACATTCCCGTCGCCGAGCGCACCGGGGCATGGGTCGCCGTGCTGGAGAGCATCCTGCGGGTACGGGGGTTCACGGCACAACTCATCACCGAGTGGTCCACACCCCGTCTGGACACCTCCTCTCCGCTGGGCACGGCCACAACGGCGCCCGGCGGCGGCGCCCTGCTGTCCCTGACCGCCTGGGGCATCCAGCACGCCGCACGCACCGGTGAGGGGTTGCCCGAGCAGCTCACTGCGGTACTGGAGGGGCTGCTCGGCTCCGAGCCGGACGACCAGGCCCTCGCCGTCATCGGCTTCGGCCTCAGCCAGCTCCACCACTGCGACCCCGGCTGGGTCACCGCCCACGCCGACACGCTCCTGTCCCTGGATCCGTCGTGGCGCCCCGTGCGCAGCTGGCTCACCCACGGCAGACCCGACCCTGCCGTGCTGGCCCGACTGGACCGTGCCGCCCTGTGGCAGGTCCTGTGCGCACCGCACGCCGAGGGCGCCCTCGACCGGGTCTTCCTGGCCCTCCTGGACGAGACCGAACCCCTCGGCCCTGCCAGTGAGTTCCTCGCCGGGCTCGCCGGCTGCACGGGCGGGGACGAGGCCGTCTCGGTGATGCTGTCGCGGCTCGCCACCTACACCGCCCGCACCGACAGCAGCGAGGTGGCCGAGCGAGCCTGCGTCATCTGGCGCGCCGCTCTCGATGCCGGCCTCCCGGCTGTCGCGCTGCGCGGGGCGGGGCACTTCGCCTTCGCCGACAGCGTCGACCAGGACACCTGGCTGGAACTCACCGCCGCCACCGTCGTCCAGCAGCCCGATCTGGAAGACGCCGACCACGCCGCCGAACGGGCCGCCCGCACCCCCGCATCCCCCGCCGCCCAGCTCATCGCCGCCGCCGCTCTCGACGACGGGCCCGCCGACGGCTACCACCGCACCGAGACCATCCGCCACGCAGCCGCCCTGTATGCCGACGCCCCCGCCGAGAACACCCCCGAGCACGAGGCACTGCGCGTCGCGCTGATCAACGCCGGAGCCATCGACGACGCATACAGGAGATGACCGGTACTTCTTGGGGACTTCGAACCGGCCGCCAGCACGTCTTCTCGTGTTCTTCCCGGCAGACACAGCAGCACAGCGCTGCCGGATTCGGAGAAGCGGTCGGGTGAATTCGGCTGAGGGCCTGTGGAAAGGTGCCGGACGCCTGCCATTTATCCGTTCACGTGCCTTACGTCAGGCTGCCTGAGGTCCCCTCTTCCCCTGCGAGATGGAGAATTCGACACGCATTCCCGCCGTGAGGGTTCGGTCTCCGTCCGGTTGGATCGCGCTGTGGTGCACGAAGACGTCCACGGGCGGGTCGCCGTCGACGGAGATGAAACCGTATCCCCATTCCGCGCTGAACCACTTGACTGTTCCGGTCTTGAAACGGATTTCCTGTCCGGAAGCGTTTTCAGGATTTTTCTTCGCGTACGGCGTGCCGGAGCCGACAGGGGGTGCGTGCGGGCGGTTCGGCGCTCGATCGCCTTCAGCAGGGTGTCGTCGGTGGTGCCCAGTGCATGGTCGAGCACCTCGTCCTCGTCCTGGCCGGCCTCCTGGAGGACGGCGGGGGTGCCGTGCGCAACGCCGTCGTCCCGACCGGGAAGGGGTGAGCCGGGCGCGGACGGCCGCCATCAGAGCTGTGTCCATCTCGTCGAGGAGCAGGCCCAGTTCGTCGTCAGGTGTGTGGCGGGTGTCGCTCACTGCCGCTGCCCTGGGCCGGTGATACGAGTTGCTGCTTGAGGGTGCGGCGGGCCCGCGAGAGATTCTGCAGGACCGCGGACTTCTCCAGGCCCATCGCTGCGGCGATCTCCGTAGTGGAGAACCCGTCGAGGTGCCAGGCCATCACACTGCGCTGCTTGAAGAGCAGGGCGATCAGTGTTCTGCGGACCTGGCGCTGCTGCTCGCCCGGCTCCGCCGCGTGCGGCGGGGTGTGCCGGTCGACGCTCGTGGCTGCCAGACGGTCTGTCAGATCGTCTTCGGGCTGCTCGGGAACGCCTGCCGCAAGAAAGCCCGCAGCGCGGCCGTGCGCAGCCAGGCCCGCGGGTGCTGCACCGGCCGGCGCGCACGCATCAGTTCCACGAACGCGCTGTGCACCGCGTCCTCGGCCTCCGGGAAGGTCGCCCCGTGGCGCAGCAGGAAGCGCACGTGCGGTCCACGGCCTTCCTCCCGCGCCACTGTCCCCTGTCACGCGGCCAGTTGGCGCCCCGCCGGTCCCTCTCCTGCAACGTACCCCTGGCCCAGTGCGGCCTTCCTCTTCGATGCGGGCTCTGCCCAGCAGGGCGCGGGTGGTGATACGGGCTGTGAGCACCCGGGTGATGCAGCTGGCCGCGCACGCGGCCACGGTCGCTGCGGCACTGACGAGTGTGCTGTCCACGACGCCTGGTTCCTCTCCCCTTGGGCAAGGACCGATGCCCTCGCTGTCGTAGGGAGGCTGGGGAGGCCTGTTTTTCTGACATCCAGGGGTGGGCCGCCGTCGGGGGGCGCCCTGTCCCGGGCCGGGATTCGCTGAAGGCATCGGTCATGCGGTGTGCGGGAGAACTGTAGTTTTGGGGCGGTGGCCTGCTGATAGAGGAGAAGGCGGTTCTTTTATTCACCCGCAGCGGGTTTCAATTCTTATTGAATTCCTTTCTCCGCGTTTTCTTAATTGGATTTTTTTCCTTTTGGTACTGTGACCCTGTGCGGGATCTCCTGCCGGTGGAACCTGTCGCTGTCCGCGGCGATCGGGGCGGTGCCCGGCCGGCGGGGTTCGCTGCGCGGCCGGTGTGTCGGGGTCCCGGTTTCTGCAAGTCTGAGGTGGTGGCTGACGAGGGTTTGACGTCGATGACGGTGAAGGTGCCCTGGGGGACAAGGTCCCGGCTGGAGACGGTGGTGGCGCGCCATCGTGTCCTGCGGCGGGAGTTGGGCCGTGATGCCAGGTGGAGCGTTGCGGGTCTGAGTCTGCGCGAAGCCGATGCGGTGCGTGCCCGGCGGCGTGCGGAGGTGGCGCGGCTGCGTGAGGGGGGCCGGCTGCTGGACACGGTCGACTCGTTCGCCTTGTACGGGGTGCGTCACGAGCTGGCGGTGCGCCAGTGGCTGAGGCAGTGGCCGGATGCCGGAGGCGGGGCCTGGCAGATGGGGCGGTGGCCGGGGGCCCGGGACGGCGGATATCCGGAGGCTGTGTCGTTCCGGCTTCCTGCCACGGTGGCGCGGCAGGTGTGGGCTGGGTGCTGGTCGGTCTCGGGCGGTGCGGTGGCCGCGCTGAGGGACTGGCGGGATCGGCATCCAGGGGTTGTGCTCTCCCGGGCGGGGCGGGATCGGGGCGCGCAGGAGGCGTTGGCGGAGTACGGGCGGCTGGCTGATCAGATTGTTACGGTGGGTGATGTTTTGCGGGCTGGATTGGAGTGGGGGCTCTGCCAGGAGAAGGCGGAATCTTAGTTTGAAAACTTCAAAAATGCTGCTCACCGGCATATCTATCAGTTGCTTCCATCCTGATTGGAAGTTACCTTCGCCTCAGTCGATCCATCACGGAGTGTGAAGAGTTGGAGGGTTGGGGCATGACGGTGCGGTATGAGGACTGGGGAGCGGGTGCCGTGGTTCATGGCGTCGAGGACTCAGCTGCTGACGGCTGATCTTCCCCAGGGAGCCGGTCGGGCGGGCGGGGGCCCAGGTGCGCACCTACCGCCGCGGGCGCCGCGGGACGGTGGGGCTGTACCGGGTGGACGCCAGCCGGCCGACTGCCGCGTCCGCGCGGCAGCTGGAAGCGGCGGCGGGCCGGCGCACGCGCAAGACGCATATGTGCGAGGGGTGCGGCGCCTGTTGCGACCGCCCTCTCGTCGTCCGCGACGGGCACGGGCTGTGCCCGATGTGCCGGCGGATGCAGGAAGTGTCCGCCTTCCAGAAGTCATTGGGCGAACGGCGCGGGGAACTGGCCCGGTGGGCACAGGGATTGCTGGAGGATTCCCGCCTTGCGGTGGTGTGGGTGGAGACGGTGGAGGAGGGCCGGACGACGTCGGGGCGGGCGCGCCCCCCGGTGGCGGCCCGGGTGACGGCGGTGGACGGGGAGGGCACGTGCCTGGCTGACCTTGTGGTGCGGCTCGTCGGGGTACGCGGCCGCGGGGCGCCGGAGGGGGCGTGCGCCCCGGCCGGGGGGGGGGTGGTGGTGCTGGAGAGGGCGTTGGACGGCCGGCGTGTGCTGGCCTGGACGGAGGCTCAGGTGTCGGCTCTGACGAGCCGTCTGGAGAAGCTGGGGTGCCCGTTGCGGCTGTCGCTGGTCAGCAGCCGGCCGGGGGCCGACTGGGACGGGTGGCAGACATCGGTGCGCGACCGCGTCGCGCAGTGGCGCGGCCAGCTCGACCCGGCGTCGGGGGCGCTGCTCCCGGCATGGGAGCCGGGGCGGGCCGACCGGCTGCGGCTGCTCCTTGCGCGGATGGCGCAGGGGGCTCACAGGGACGGGTGAAATTTCGGTGTTGTCGCTGCTCGTTGAGGGTTACTGATGGGTTTGCTCGGTGACTGTCAGTGGGGGCCTCTACCGTGTGGCGGGTGAGTCTGACACAGTTCGGTCCGGTGTACTCCGGGCGGGCCAGTGCGGTCCGTGCTGGCGAGGTGGTCCTGAGTCTGGTGGCGTCAGGACTGGTGGGGATGCGCGGCTGGGCGGGGGTGCGCCGGCTTCAGCACCCCTATGACAGGAGTCTGCAGCTGGGGCTGGACCGGCTGGCCGCCCTGTGCGTGCGGGCGGGCAGCAGCCCTCCCGTGGGCGTGGCTGATCTGGTGGGCGTGTGGTGCGCCGAACGGCCGTTGGACTCCTGGCCCTTGGAGTTCGATCCCGATGCGCAGGTGGGCGGGGAGCGGCTCCTGATCGGCGGGGAGCCGAGCGAGTTCTGCCTGGAGTGGGCGGTCGCGGCCCGGGATGTGGTGTCCGAGGTGCACGAGAGTGCGCTGGTCAAGCATGTCAAGGACACGGCGGCCCTGCTGGGGCGGCCTGAGTTGTACGCGCGGTGGCGTCTGTTCGTCACCGAGCATGCGGTGCTGGGGCCCGCCGAGTTCGTGGCGGCGAAGAACGCGGTGCTTGACGTGCCGCAGTGGGCGACTTGGTTGGAGGAGTCCTACGGGCCGGTGACGGCGGAGGCGGCCGGCGGGCGGGTGGCCGTGTGCGGCGGGTGCGGGCAGTGGATCGCCCCGCGGGCGGACGGCCGGGTGCGGTGCCGGGTGTGGCGGTGCGCGCACCGGCACGACCTCCCGGAGCCGGCCCTGGTGGAGGCGCAGGGAGCCCGGCGGCTGGAGCCGGAGCTGGTGCGGTTCGTGGCGCTGCCGGGCCGGCCGGAGCTGGATCTCGCGCGGCGGCTGGCGGAGCGGGGGGCACGGGTGGTGCTGTATCCGAAGCTGGACGCGCTGGACCTGGTGGCCGTATGGCCCGGCGGCTACAGCATCGGGGTGGACGTGAAGGACTGGCACAGTCCCTATCTGCTGGCCCGCCGGATCAAGACGTTCCCGAACTGGGGTGCCGGTGACCCCCATGCGTATCGCAAGGGGTATCTGGTCGTTCCGCGCGACCGGCTGCGAGCCAACCGCAGCTACATGAGGATCCTCGCGCAGCGCAGCGAGGCGCTGAAGGCGCAGCCCCACATCGAGGTGGTCTGCGACGACGATCTGGTGGAGTCCTGCCCCGATCTGGGTACGGCTGGGGAGGTCGTCTGTGGCCCGTGATCGCAGTGGCTGGTACAAGAAGCTGGGGCACAAGCTGCGGCGGGCGGCCAAGAGCAACGGCCTGGGCCGCGTGGACGTGCGGCTGGTGGCGTCGGTGGAACTCGGGCTGTTCGCGCTGGAGTCGTGGGCCGATCAGGCGGCGGCCTCGGATGCCTGGGCGCTGATGGGCGGCTACGACTTCCGTACGCGTCGGCAGCGGGCGGTGCCGGCGTCGTCGTCGCTGCGGTGGCTGGTGGGCGAGCTGAAGAGCCCGAGCGAGTGGGGCAAGGCCCTCCAGGCGTATCAGGCGCTGCCGGAGCTGCTGCGGATGTTCGACGTGAAGGACCCGTCGCGGCCTCCCGAGCGGCGTCAGTCGTTGTCGGTGGCGTCCGACCGGGAGCAGGTGTATGCGCAGGCGTTGGCGGCGCTGCCGGCCCACCGTGAGCAGCGGGTGCGGCTGGCCGAGGAGGGGGTGCGCTACCGCATGGGGCGCGGGGACGCCGGTGTGGTGGTCCCGGAGGGGATGAGTCCCTCCCCCGCGCGGCGGCATCGTGCGGGGCGGCGGCGCAAGCAGGTGACCTTGCGCTGGCCGGCGCTGACGGCGACCGCCGACCTGATGGACGCGGTGGACGCGCAGCTGGGGCTGCGCAGCAACTGGCGCGGGCGGATCGACGACCTGTATCTGCTGGTGCGTCAGAGCGACGGCCGGCTGCGGAAGTCGAAGAAGCTGGTGCTGGCGGATGTGATGCACGTGGTGGGCATGCCGGCCGTCGGCAAGACCACGCTGATCACAGTCGCGGCGGTGTGGGCGTGTGCCGAGCCGCACCGCCGGCACACGCTGACGGTGGTCCTCGGGGACGTCGTGTCCGTCCTCGACATGGTCACCGCGCTGTGCCGGTACGGGGTGAGAGCTGCGCCGATCCTGGGAGCGGCCAACCGCGGCCGGCACCTGCAGCAGGTCCACCGCCCGGTGGACGCACACGCCCGGGGCCTGGCCCTGCTGGAGGACCCCCGGCTGCGGTGGATCTCCACCGAATGTGTCCTGCAGGGCCTGGCCGAGCTGACCGAACCGCTGGCACTGAAGGACGCCCCCTGTTCGCACCGGCTGCGGCCGTGGAGCGGAGAGGGGCCGGACCAGCAGCAGCGGGAGGCGGCCGTGGGCTGTTCGCTGCTGCCGGTGTGCGGACGGCACGAGGCGGCGCGGGAGCTGGTGGACGCCGCCGTGTGGGTGGCCACGCCGGCCAGCCTGCTGCACTGCCGGGTGCCCGAGCAGCTGTCGCAGCACGACCTGCGGTACCTGGAGCTGGCCTGGCAGCGCAGCGACGCGTTCGTCGTGGACGAGGCCGACCGGGTGCAGATCCAGTGGGACCAGGCGTTCAGCCCCTCGCAGTCGCTGGCCGGGCCGGGCGAGGACGCCTGGCTGGACGAGGTGCGGCCGCTGTTCGAGCGGCACATGCGCCATACCCGCGGCCAGCACCTGTTCAGCGAACCGGTGCGGGACTGGTCTCTCGACATCAGCACGGCCGGACTGCTGGTGACCCACCTGCGCAATCTGCTCGCCGAGCACAGCCACGTGCGGGAATGGCTTGGCCAGGGATACTTCAACGAGTGGCGGCTGGCGGTGGGACTGGCCGGTGAGATCGCCCGCCGCCCGCGGCCGGCGCGGGAGAGCGGCGCCCTGCGGCGGGGGCAGCCTGCGCTGTGGGACTCGGACGAGGAGTGCCGTGCGCGGTGGCTGGCCGTGTTCGCCCAGTGGCTCGACGACCCGGCCGGCCGCTACGCGGGGGCGGATGCGTCCGTCGCGTTCCTGCGTGATCTGAGCGCACGCGGCTACCAGCCGCCCGGCCTGGTCACCCAGGACCTCGTGGAGTGGCTGCGCGGTCAGGACGACGTCGTCCTCACCGGGGACCAGGCGCTGGAACGGCTGGCCGTGCGGTTCCAGGTCACCATGGTCGTCGCGCTGCTGGCCGGGAAGCTCGCCCTGCTGACCCGCGCCTGCTGGGAAGTGGAGATGGAGACCGGCCTGGAGGCCATGGGCTCCAGCCTCGTGCACCGTCCGCCCGCGGAGTACCTGCCGCTGGTGCCGGAGTCCCCCATGGGCAATCTGCTGGGTTTCCAGTACCGGGAACACGAGGGGGAGCTGGAACAGATCGGTACCCTGTCGTTCTTCCGCTGCTCGGGCATCGGCCGCTGGCTCCTGCTCAACCTCCCGCACCTGTATGAGGAGTCGGCCGGCGAGGAGGATGCGGGGCCGGCGTGCCTGCTGCTGTCGGCCACCAGCTGGGCCGGAAACTCTCCGCGTTACGACGTGCAGGTCCCCGTCGCGGGCATCCTGGCCTCCCGCACCGGCGACCAGGTGCCCCTGCACCAGCGGATCATGCTCACGTACCTGCCGGTCAGGATGCAGTCCTCCAGCGGGGCCGCGTACGCGGTGACCGTCTCGGGCAAGCAGGGCCAGGACCGTCTGGAGGCACTACGGGAACTGCTGGCGGGGCTGTGCCGGCAGCAGCCGGGCCTGCGCGGGCCGCGCAAGAGCCGCCTGGAGGAGATCCGCGACGAGCTGCCCGAGGGGCGCCGACGGGTCCTGCTGCTGGTGGGCAGCTACCGGGAGGCCGAGGAAGTGCTGCGGCACCTGATCAGGATGCGGCCCGAATGGGCGGATCAGATTCTGCAGATGGTGCCCGACGACGACTCCGGCAGCCATCACTGGAGCGGGCGGACCATCGCCCGCGGCAACGTGCACGCCATGGCCAAACAGCAGGACGCGTGGATCCTCATCGCGCCCCAGCTGGCCATCGAGCGCGGCCACAACATCCTCAACGACGACCACGTCGCCGCGCTGGGGGCCGCGTTCTACCTGGTCCGTCCGCACCTGCACCCCGAAGACCTCAGTTACCACGTGCAGACGATGAACCGGTGGGCGGTGGAGGAGATCCGCCGCACCGTTCCCTCGGCCGGCCCCGACACGGCGCTGGGCGAACGGGCGAGGATGTTCCGCGAACTGGCCCGCCGCACCTGGCTCGACCTGCTGGAGGGCACCCTGCAGTACCGGGCGACCGGCGCCCACTCGGCGCAGCGGCGTGCCATGGACTGGACGAACATCGTCCCGCTGGACCAGATCATCGGCCGGATGCTGCGCGGCGGGGCAACAGCCCGCGTGTACTTCTGCGACGCCGCCTTCGACCCCAAACACGACGACAGCATGCTGGTCGGCATGCTCGACGCCCTCGACGAAGCCCTCGACGGCCCGGACGAGGCGATCGCCTCACCGCTGTACCGGCCCCTTCGGCAGTCCCTGCACACCCTCGTGGAGCAGCACCGTGCGCTATGACTTTCTGCAGCCCCTCTCTCTCGTCCTTGAGTCTTTCGCCGACCACCGCCTGGCGCGGTACTGGACGTGCGAGTTTCCCGCGACGTGGGCGCAGCCCCTGCGGGAAAAGGTCTTTCGGCCCGCCACCGCGGAGGACGAGAGCGAGGAGGAGAAGCGGGGCATTCCCCTGTGGGCGGTCAACGGCGCGATCGCCGCGCTGATGCCGCAGGTCCTGACCCACGACGCCCGCGCGCGGCGGGGCGAGATGTGGCTGGCCTGGGCGGCGGACGCGGACGAGAAGGCACCGGACCGCGCCCTGCTGGTGGAGTTCGTCAAGGGCGGGCTGATGGCGGCCGCGACGCACCGCAACCAGTTGGCGCAGCGCCGTGGGCGCCCCCCGGTCATCGACCTCACCGCCTTGGCCGCCGTCCTGGAGACCTTCCGCGGCGAAGACCTGACGTTCACGCGCAAGACCCTCAACCTGGGACCGGGCGCCGATCCGGAGAGCTCCGACTACACCCTGGTCCCGCACGCGCTGGCCACGCACCTGTGCCTGACGGACTGGCACGTCGTCCACGGCGAGCCGGCATCGGGCCCTACGGCAGAGGAGAACGAGGAGGGCCCCGAGGACGAGGACGGGATGGCTGCCGGGAAGAGCGAGGAGGAAGACGCGGAGGCAGTGACGGCCCAGGCAGTGCACACGACCCGGTGGCGGCGTACGGCGGCCCGGGACGGGGCGGAGTTGGTGTCCTGGCCGCCGTATGTGTACGAGAGCAAGGGAGGGGTGCGTTATCCCTGGTCCTACACGCTGCGGCTGTCGGTGCAGACCAGGGGCCTGGAAGCGACGGTGCAGCCGCGGCTGCACGTGCGGGTCGGGATGCGCCGCTGGGCCCGGTACAACGTGTTCGATGCGAAACGGAACATCGGCGTACACCTGTTCTCCCCCTCTCCCTGGGCAGATGCCAGCAGCCCGTTCGGGCTCGCTTCCATGGCCTGGCATCGCGGGCCGGCCGGCAAGAAGCAGGGCTTCATGGGATGGGCGGATGATCTGGTGCCCACGCTGGAGCGTCTGGGCTCGTTCGGCTTCCTGCCCGATCCCGCCGAGCTGGCGGGCGACCCGCTGGCTTTCCTGGAGCCCGGGACGGACGGTGAAGGACACCCCCGGGAACCCATCGCGGGTGTCCCCTACCGGCCCGGACTGGGCAAGAACACCGGACACGCCGTCGGTGACGGCGTCTCCGCCAAGGACAAGTGGCGCATCTTCAGCCAGCTGGTGCCCGCTCTGAAGGGCTTCGCGGCGCTGGACGAGCCCCATGTACGCGTGCCGGTCCCCACCCGCGTACGCCCGACCGCGGAAGAGCTGCTGCGGATCGACCGCGGTGCGCTCGCCACGGCCGCCGGGCCCCGGATCGAGATCGTCCTGTGGTGCGACACCACCACGATGCGCGACGAGGCGCTGAACGCCGTCGCGCTCGCGCTGGACCTGCCGCTGGACGCGGCGGACCAGCCCGAGCAGGTGCAGGCGTGGCGGAAGACCTTCACCCTGCCCGAACTCGAGGTGCTGCTGCGCGTGGAGCCGGTGGGCGCGATCGCCGACGATCTCGACCTGGACGAGAAGATCAGACGGCGCAGCGACCGGCTCAAGGACGCCGGCATCAGCCGCCAGGTACAGGTGCGCAAGCATCTCGGTCAGCCCGAACCCGGGGTGACGTCCCGCTTCGTGCTGGTGGAGATGCGTGGCGCCGACGGATTCACCTCCCTCGACCATGACCCGAAGATGACCGTGCGGGCCGGAGCGGCCACCTGCGAGGCGGTCACCCAGAACCTACTGCCGCCTGCCGCGACCGCGCCGGACGGCGACGCCGAAGACGAAGAAGGCGCTGAGGAAGAGAGCGCGAAGAGCCAGCGCGAGCGCACCCGCAGGGCGGTCTGTGACCTGCTGATCCGGCAGAGCGGCCTGATCAGGCCTCCAGCCCGACAGGGCACCACGGAACATCCGCTGACCGACGTGGCGTGCCTGGGTCTGTGGGTGGTACGCCGCACCGGTGATTTCAGGACCGTCATGCCGCTGGCCGTGGCGAGCGTGCCCGACCGTCCGAATGTCCTGGTGCGTCTGCCCCATTCCGGCTGGCTCACCTACCATCAGGCCTCCGTCCAGCTGGCCGGGTGGAACCGTCCGCGCACGTTCGACAAGCCGGAGATCCAGGACTTCTTCGCCGACTGCGTGGCCGATTCCTGTGACGGCGGGGATCTCGCCCTGTTCACCCTGGCCCAGAACCTCCGTGCGGAATGCCCGGCGCTGACCAACCCGAAACTGGTGGCCGACCGGCTCGCGTTCCACGCCGACCGGCCTCTCGACGCCGACCGGTACAAGGGGCTGCGGCACATCCGGCTGCGCACCAACGTCCGTGACGAGAGCGCACAGCACTTCGCCTACGGCAAGACCGGTCCGCAAGGCCGGGTGGGAGTGGGCGGCGGACTGTGGGCCAGCACCGACAACGACCGGCTGTTCTTCGCCACCGCCGACAAACCCAAGACCGCAGGGCCCGGCAGCCCGGGCGGTTCCCGGCTGGAGCCACATCAGGGCAAGAACCGTGCCAAGGAAACCGTGTGGAAGGTCGACGTGTGCAAGGACGTGTGGAATCCGCAGCTGCTGGAACTGCTCGTGGCGGTCAAACAGAATGACGACTCGGCTGCGGCCTGGGCGGCTCTGGCTCATCAGCGCCGCTCCGCGGCCGCGCACTTCGCCGACCCGGTGACCCTGCCCATCGAACTGCATCTGGCCTACAAACTCGGCAGCGCGCTGCTGCCCTCCCACCAGCTCGAAACGATCGAGCAGCCGGAATCCTCATGACACCGCCGCCCACGCCGCACGGCGAGCAGCCAGGCAGCGCGGGCGGAAACCCGGAGGGGTTGAACGCGCGTCAGCAGGCCTACCTGGACGTGCTGTTCACGATCGACCAGGACAACGAAAGCGCGCAGGCCCGCCGCTGGCATGCCGCCCGGGAGCGGCAGCCGGCCGAGCAGTGGCGGTGGATCACCTACGGTGTCGACCATCCGGCTGCCGAGGCCACGCAGGTTCAGCAGCAGTTGGGCCAGCGTCATGTGCTCGATGCGGGCGCCGGTGCCACACTGGCCGCCCTGCAGCGGCGGGGGCTGATTGAGCTGCGACGGGTGGCGCAGGACAGTGTGGCCGGTCCGGTGTGGCATATCCAGGTCCGCCTCACCCGCGCCGGGCGGGCCGCCGGGCGGGCCCTGCAACCGGCGTCCGCCGAGCAGATGCCGGACCCGTCGCTGCTGCCCGAGTGGCTGCACGCAGCACTCGATGCTGTCGCCGCCGCCCCTCGGCAGACCCTCGCCAAGGTTGAGATCGGGCGAGTGGCGGCACGTCGGCTCGGCCCTGGCGGGCACGGCTACATCGAAGACGCCAGCGCCTGGCAGTACCGCCTCACCGAAGCCGGCCGGGCGTACCTCGGCGCATACTCCGGTAGCGCACAGGACAAGAGCGACTGACACCCTCGGCGCGCAGCTGGGCCGTCGCCAGCAGGTGGCGAAGGCGATGACTGTCTCTGAGCACGGTCAGATCCATCACAGCCTCCGGTTGTCCGCTTGGGATCCTGGTCGGTCTTGGACCGGTTGAAGGCGCGAAGACCGCGATCAGAGCACGCGGGCCGTCAAGATCGTTAGCGTATACCTCGCCTTCCTTCGCCGTATAGGCCGACGCTCCGCCGTTCCACGCCTCGGCGAGCGGGAGCCAGAGGGGCGAGCCGAAGGCTTCGGCCGACAGGATTCCCGTCGTCTGATCGTCCGCCCCAATGTCCAGCTCGGCGGCCCGATCGTCTTGGGCAGGTCCTCGTTCGTAATCAGTGAGTACGTGTGTCGCTCTCGTCGGTGGCGTCGCGTAGATGCCGATGGGGCGTCTCCAGCGGATGACAGCCGGGACGGCGTTGAGCGCGTTGAGACCCGCGGTCTGGAGTTGCGTGCGTAGGCGTCGCGTTCGGGCGCCGGCTGCTCGCCACGGAGCCGTAAAGCTCGCGAAGCCGGACAGCGATGGCTCTCGTTGCGGCCTGGTTGGCTTCGAAGAATCGCGACGGAAGCCAGCCTGTCCCACCGCAATCAATCCCCACCCGACATCAAATGAGCACTCAATGAGTGCTAATCTGGACGTCTGTCGGGCACGCGAAGGGGCAAGCATGGCCAAGAAATCGGCGAACAACGCGGTGAAGCAGCGCCGTGCCGAGCTAAACCTCACACAGCAGGAGGCGGCTCGGCGCGCTGACGTATCTCTGGCGACCTGGCGGCGCTTCGAGAACAACGCAGACAGCGCCGGCGCAGTGGACGGGTTCCGAGCCGACAACCTGCAAGGATTCGCCCGAGCACTGAAGCTCAGCGTCACAGCACTGAGGCAACTGATTGATGCCGAGGCCACTCCAGACGCTGAAGAGCGCGTCGCGACCGACCACTCGGCCAACGATGTCGTGCAGTTGTTCAACAGGTCTTTCACAGGTGAGCCGCTCACCCCGGCAGACGCCATGGCGCTGGCCAACACCGTCGACCTCTCCGATTTCGCCCCCACCCGGGACGGCAAACTGCACCTGGACACCTCATTCGCCTACGAGTTCGCCGCCTACCTGAAAGGCGAGGCGACGATCCGGGACGTCGGCCTGCTGCGCGACCTGCCCGAACTGGCTCTCACCCAGGTCAACAACCACTGGCTGGTGCGCATGGGTGAGCGCATCATGCGGATCGGCAGCGAACTGGGAAAGGGACGTGTCCCGCGTCCTCAGTGCCTGGCCGACGAGTACGCCCTGTGGATCGTCATCCAGAACACCGACCCGCCTCAGATCAGCGACGTCCACGATATGTTCCCCGGACTCCGGGATGCGGATGACGTGTTCGGCTACGATCCCGACGTCGATGAGCCCGAGGACGACCGCGCGATCCGGGAGGACTGGATGAACCGCATGGTGGGCGGCCTCCTCCCGCCGGACGAGAGTCACAGCCACCGGCGGTATGACCTGACCCTCATGGAGGCATACGGACAAGGCGTCTACGACCCCGGCGACCCCCGTCACCCGCTTCGCTGGTTCGACCGGGACGACCTGCGTGAACGGTGCGCATCGGAGCTGGCCTTCGTCAGACTACCGAAAGAGGAACAGGAGGCCCGGACCGACGAAGCGTTCAACCGCATGTCGGAAATGCTGCGTCCGGGAACAGCCGGCAACTCCGACTGACCACAGCGGTTCGCCCATGCCACGCATGCAGGACGAGGCCCGAGAGTAGCACCCGGATGACGGCTGGCATGTCCACCCGAGGGGGCGGTGACGTGAGGCGCGGAGTCGGCGGAGCAGCCGGTCTCCGCACCACCGGCCGGCATACGCCGATCACGCCACCGGTTCCCGAAACCTGTTGGCGTCAGCGGCGTTTCGCGCGCGCGGAATCGACTCGTGCGAAATCCTCAGGCCCTTCGTCCATGAGCAGTCCCCCGGGATCCACCAGCGGCGCCACCACCAGGTGAAGGTCGTCTCCAGCGGGCTCATCCTCGCCGTCGTGCCACCGCGCAACCACACGCCCCGCACCCGCTATCAGATCAGCGAGCTGGAGGGAGGGGTGGTCCACCGAACGGCCGCGTACCAGATCTTGGAGGTGGTTTCCCTTGACGAGTCCGTGGACCAGCCCCACGGCCGTGGCCCCGCGCTCCAGCACCTCGAGCTTGTCATCGGTCAGCAGCCGCTGATCGTCCGCGAGCACCTGGAGCTTGCCGCCGTAGCGTATCGCCGCGTGGAGAATGACCGTGGGCACCGCAGTGACGAGGGGGTCCATCGCGTCATCCAGAAGACCGTGCTCTCCGGTCGGCGTGGCCTCGGCCGGACGCTCACGGGCGAACTCCTCCGCCTCTGGGCGGGTCTTGCGTAACATGTCCAGGACTTCTGCTGCTTTCTTCGCCTGGGGCGCCTTGCGGCGGCGGGCGTAGGCGTAGGATTCCCGGATGACGGCGTAGAAGTCGTCGACCGTGACCTGGTCGCCCGTGCGGTTCTTCTTGGAGAAGAAGCCCACGGCGGTGGCGATGAGCCGGGCGAAGCCGTCGCGGCCCAGGGCCCGGGGGCCTTCGGCGGCCAGGTCCAGGGCCAGCTGCCGGCCGACGCCGTTGCTGTCGATGTCGTAGCCCAGGGCGTTGAACCGCTCCTCCAGCAGGAGGGAGACGAGCTTGGCCGCCACGAAGTAGTGCTTGTCGATCGCGTACACCGAAGCACGATCGTGCAAGGGCCCGCCCGGCCCCAGCAGTTCGCCCAGGAGTCGGCGGCGCCGGCTGGCTCCCCCGCCGGTGAACATCTTCTGGAACTTCACCTCCGTCGCGGACTGCTGGATCCCCGCATCACGTCGCAGCGTGTCCACGATCGCGGCGGCTTCGACGTCGTCGATGGCCACCGAGCCCAGGATCATGTAGCGGTCGTGGCCGTGGAGTTGGTCGCCGTGGTAGCCGGACTCGTCGATTGCGATCCATCTGCCGGTGCCGGCACGGTCGTCAGTGGGTGCCTGGCGGTTGCGGCGGCTGAAGTTCGCTCCGAGCAGTCCTGTGCCGGCATTCGGGGCGTGGTCACGTTCGATCATGCCGCTCATACTCGGGTACGGATTCTTGTGGACAAGCCACGGTGGATACCGCGTCCCGGCGCCAATGCCCCGGCCTGCGCTGTGGGCACTGTGAGGGGCCGACAGCAACCAGGTGGCGAGCAACCGGTGAGAACGGTGGTGATTCAGCAGAGCCCACAGACACTGTGAGGCGTTTCAGGGCGGTCGGCGGGCGGGGAACCCTGTGGTGGATGGGACGTGTGGTCAACTGCAGCCTCGTCCCGGTGTGTCGCAACTGGGCTTGATTCGCTTTGACGGACATTCGAGATCAGGGGTTCTGCCCCGGGAGGATGTCCATCATGGAGAGCATGGG
>NZ_JBQOUX010000143.1:0-17537 GCF_052216785.1 Streptomyces sp. JW3
GGGGCGCGGCGCCGCACCCGGCTCAGGTCACGTCGTCGTACCCGTTGACCCGGTCCGTGCGGGACTGCTCGGGCAGCGCGGGACTGGTCGTCACAGGTTCGATCTCGCCGATGTCCTCGGGGGTGAGGTCGAGGTCGGAGGCCTCGTCGTCGGCGGGGCCCAGGGCCTGCCGGCGGTTCCGGCGGTGGTCGTTCAGCAGCGAGAAGGCGACCGCGCCGAAGTACAGGACCCAGATCGGCCCGGCCAGCATGAGCATGGTCAGCGGGTCGGTGCTGGGCGTGGCGATGGCCGCGAAGAGGGTGATGCCCAGAATCATCCCGCGCCACCAGCCGAGCATCCGCTTGCCGGTGAGCGCGCCCGTGAGGTTGAGGAAGACCAGCAGCAGCGGCAGCTCGAAGGAGAGGCCGAAGACGAGCACCATGCGCAGGACGAGGTCGAGCAGGTCGTCCAGCGGCAGCAGGTTGGTGGTGCCGCCCGGGGTGAAGTCGAGAAGTACCTTCGCGGTGGTGGGCAGGACCGAGTAGGCGAAGTACGCGCCGATGAGGAAGAGCGGGGCGCCGGTGCCGACGAACGCGTAGGCGTACTTCTTCTCGTGCCGGTGCAGCCCCGGTGCGACGAAGCCCCACAGCTGGTACAGCCAGACCGGGGAGGCCAGCACCACGCCGGCCATCAGCGACACCTTCAGCGCCAGCGTGAAGGGGGTGAGCAGACCGTTGATGGTGATCGACGCGCAGGGGTCCTCGGACGTCGACCTCGCCAACTGCTCGAACGTCTGGTCGCAGCCGACCGAGTCGAGGATCGGCTCGGTGAGGAGATTGATGATGTCGTTGTAGAAGAAGGCGGCGACGACGGTGACGGCGACGATCGCCAGCAGTGCCTTCGCGAGCCGGTTGCGCAGCTCACGAAGGTGCTCCGCGAGGGGCATCCGCCCCTCGGGATCCCTCTCCTGTTTGCGGGCAGACTTCAG
The DNA here is from genome assembly GCF_052216785.1 of Streptomyces sp. JW3. NCBI lineage: Bacteria > Bacillati > Actinomycetota > Actinomycetes > Kitasatosporales > Streptomycetaceae > Streptomyces > Streptomyces sp. JW3. The sequence goes on from NZ_JBQOUX010000143.1 coordinate 968, forward strand.
CAACCCACGTTCCCATCTCGTGCGGGCGGGCCGGAGGTCACCGGCCCCGCGTCAGCGCTTGGTCGTGTCCGTCGGCTCGGCGACCGGGCGGGAACTGGTCACGTCCCCCGGGGCGGCCTGGATGGTGCGCTGCGACGCGGACTGCTCGCCGGTGGTGGGCGGGTCGGCGGGGGCGGCGGACTTGTCGTCCTTCATCGCCTTGGCCTCGCTCTTGAGGATGCGCGCGGACTTGCCGAGCGAACGCGCCATGTCCGGAAGCTTCTTCGCGCCGAACAGCAGGATGATGACGACGAGGATGAGAATGATCTCGGGGGCGCCGAGCCTTCCGAACATAAGTCTTTACCTTCTCACCGAGGCGGCTGGGTGGGGGTGCTGTCCGACCGGTCGGACATGTGTCTGAACGGCCGTGTTGTGCAGCGATCGTAACGCTCAGGGGTAAACGCGAGGCAATCCCTGTGCGTACTCCCGTCCGCGGCCGGGCCTCGTTTTCCGGACCGCGACCAGCAGCGTACCTGTCCCGTCGAGCCGGACGACAGGGCGAAGCGGCCCAAAACGCAAGTCACAGGAGACCAGTGCGTCACGCACAGGCGTCTCACAAACCCCCGGGGACGCCTTCCGCACCCCTCACAGCGCCTCCGCGGAACGGCCCGCCCGCGCGGCGGCGTGCTCCAGATCCTCCGCCGCCGAACTGATCCGGCGGGTGGATTCGGCCACCTGCCGGCCCAGCCGCCGCGCCTCCACGAACACCCGTACGGCGAGCACCCCGAGGACGGCGAGACCCAGGAACCCCATGGCAACCGCGAACATCGGCCAGAACATGCGGCCGAGCCTAGACGGTCGGGTGCAGCCGCAGGGTGCGGACCCCGCCGCCGGTGAGCAGCTCCACGATCCGCTCCCCGGCCGGCTTGCGCACGGTGACCTGGCAGTCCGGGCAGGTGAACGAGTAGAAGGTGGTGCGGCTGCTGGCGCCGATGGCCAGCCGCAGGGAGCTCGCGGTCAGCTCGAAATGCCCCCGGCAGTCCGGGCAGCCCGCCCGGAACACCACCGGCGCCACGCTTCTCATCCCGGCGAACGCGGACGCCACCGTCATGCCCGCCGCACCGGACCCCGCCGACTCGCTCAAAGCCCTCGCTCCTGCCCGTCGCGCACCGCGTCCGCCGCCACCGCGGCCGGTGTCCCCGTCTCGTCGTCGTACGCCGCCGACGCGGCCGGTGTCCCGGTCCCGCCGTCGTAGGCCGTCAGCGCCTTTCGTGCCGCCTGCCGGGCGCTGTCGGCCAGTTCGAGCGGCGCCACGATCCGGCCGTCCCGCCCCAGGCGCAGCGCCAGGCGTCTGAGCGACGCCGGGTCGGGGGTGCGCAGCGTGATGCGCAGGCCGCCGTCCGGGAGCTCGTCGGCGCTGTCGTGCGGGTAGTACTCGGCGACCCAGCGCCCGCCCGGACCGACCTCCACCACCACCTCGGGGTCCTCGGCGGCCGGCTGCACCAGCGCCTGGGACAGGTCGCGCGGCTCGATCTCGGGCGGCGCGGACGGCTCGTCGAGGATCTTGATCTCGGCGACCCGGTCGAGCCGGAAGGTGCGCCGCGCCTCGGAGCGGCGGCACCACGCCTCGACATAGGTGTGCCCGACGCTGACCAGCCGGATGGGGTCGATCTCGCGCTCGGTGACCTCGTCGCGGGCCGGTGAGTAGTAGCGGATCCACAGCCGGCGGCGCTCGGAGATGGCCCGGTCGACGTCGGCGAAGACGCCGCCCTCGGCCTCGAAGGTGACCGACAGCCGGGAGCTGGCGCCGGCCGCCTCGCCGGCCGCCGCCTCCACCTTGGCGGTCGCCCGCAGCAGCGCCTGCCGGTCGCTCTCGCGCAGGCCGGGCAGGGTGGCCACCGCGCGGGCGGCGACCAGCAGCGCGGTGGCCTCGTCGGCGGCCAGCCGCAGCGGCTCGGCCGCGTCCGCGCCGAGCGCGGCCGGGTTGTGCCACCAGATGCGCTCGCCGTCGGTGTCGATGTCGAGCAGATCGCCGCCGCGGAAGCTGGTGCCGCACATGGGGAGCACGTCGAGGTCGGAGACCAGCTCGTCCTCGGTGATGCCGAAGGCGCGCGCGACGTCCTCGATGCGGGCGCCGGGGCGCTCGCGCAGATACGTCACCAGCGACAGCATCCGCCGCGTCTGGTCGATGGCGTTGACGGGCCTGACCGGTTTGCCTGCCACTGTGTTGTCCGTTCCCCCTCAGCCCTTGGCGACGGCACGCAGCCGGTCCACCACGTCGGCCCGCAGCTCGGCGGGTTCCAGGACCACCACGTCCGGTCCGAACTCCACCAGCCAGGCGTCCAGGCCGTGCCCGTACGGAATCTCCAACTCGTCCCAGCCGTCGCCGAGTTCCCGGACCGCCGTGGCCTTCGCCCGAAGGGGGTAGCCGGCGGCCGCCCGCAGCCGGATCAGCGCGGAGCGGTCGGCGGTCTCCCCCGCCCAGCTCGCCACGGTCTCGCGGACGGTGACGACGTCCGGCACGGGGGCGGTGTACCGGGCCCCGCGCGAGCGGACCTTGCCGGTGATCCGGGACAGCCGGAAGACCCGCTCAGCGCCGCGGTCCCGGTCGAAGCCCGCCAGGTACCAGTGGCCGCGCCAGCACTCCAGCGCCCACGGCTCGACCTGCCGGGTCTCGGGGCGGGCGGCGGTGGCCTTGCGGTAGTCGAAGACGACCGGGCGGCGGTCCCGGCAGGCCAGCATCAGCGGCTCGAACGCGGCCTCGTGCACCGGGATACGGGGCTCCAGGGCGCTGTGCGCCTCATAGGGGTCGACGTCCTCGGGCAGCCCGGCGGCGCGCAGCTTCTGCAAGGCGCCGCTGGCCGCGCCGGCCAGCCGGGCCTGCTGCCAGACCTTGGCGGCCAGCCCCAGTGCGGCGGCCTCCTCGGCGTCCAGGGTGATGGCCGGCAGCCGGTTGCTGTCGCGGCGGGCGAGGTAGCCGATCTCGCCGTCCAGGCTCTCCACGGTCTCGATGACCAGGCCCAGCTCGCGCAGGTCGTCCTTGTCCCGCTCGAACATCCGGTTGAAGGCGTCGTCGGAGCCCGGCGCGGTCTGCTCGGGCCCGAACGTCTCGACGTAAGCCTCGATGGACTCGCGCAGCTCGCGCTTGCTGAGCGGCCGGCGGGTGCCGAGCAGGCACAGCGCCAGGTTCATCAGCCGCTCGGCCTTGGCAATGGCCATCGACGCCCTTCGCCTCCTTGTGCTGCATACGACGTGCTGCATACGGCGTGCTGCATACGACGTGCTGCGTACGACGTACTGGTACGAGGTGCTGCCTACGACCGATGACCGTACCGCCCCGCGGTGGCCTGGCAAAAGCCGAGGGCCCATGCCCGGACAGGCATGGGCCCCGAGGCGGTCAGGTCCGGTCGCGTCCGTGCCGATCGGACCCCGACCAGGTCGGATCAGACGCCGAGCAGGTCGACGACGAAGATCAGCGTCTCGCCGGGCTTGATCGCCGGGGTCGGGCTCTGGTTGCCGTAGGCGAGGTGGGCCGGGATGGTCAGCTGGCGACGGCCGCCGACCTTCATGCCCTGCACGCCCTGGTCCCAGCCCTTGATGACCCGGCCGCCGCCCAGCGGGAAGCGGAACGGGGCGCCGCGGTTCCAGCTGGCGTCGAACTCCTCACCGGTGGAGAAGGCGACACCCACGTAGTGCACGGTGACGGTCTGACCCGCCTGCGCAACGGGTCCGTCGCCCTCCCAGATGTCCTTGATCTCGAGGTCCGCCGGGGGCTCGCCGCCCGGGAAGTCGATCTCGGGCTTGTCGATGCTCACGTCTCTAGCTCCTGCTTGTCTGCGGAAAGGCAACGGGCCCAGTCTTTCATCCCCGCCGCGTCACAGCTTCGCGAGGATGTCGACCGAGAAGACCAGCGTGGAGTCCTTCTTGATGCCGCTGCCGTCCGGCGGGCTGTCGCCGTACCCCAGCTTCGGCGGGACGACGATCAGGACCCGGCTGCCGACCTTCTTGCCGGTCAGCCCCTGCGACCAGCCCTTGACGACCTGCTGGAGCGAGAACGACGTCAGCTGCTTGCGGCTGTACGTCGAGTCGAACTCCTTGCCGCCGTCCCACAGCACGCCCTTGTACTGCACCAGGACGCTGTCCTCGGCCGCGACCTCGGCGCCGTCGCCCTCGATGACGTAGTTCGCCACGAGCTTGGTGGGCGCCTTCGCGTCGGGCACCTTGATGGAGGGCGCCTTGCCGTCGGTGTCGGTGCCCACCTTGGGCAGCGCGGTGTCGTCCTGGGCGACCTCCTCGCCCTTGGCGGAGCTCTTGGCGTTGTAGCTGTCCTTGAGGTCGAACACGAACACCAGGGTGTCGTCCTTCTTCACCCCGAGCTGCTCATTGCCCTGGTCGCCGTAGGCCCATTTCGGGGGTACGGCGAACAGGACCCGGCTGCCGGTCTTCTTGCCGGTCAGCGCGTACCGCCAGCCGTCGATGACACTGCCCTGGGCGAGCTGGAAGACCAGCGGGCTCTTGGTGTCGTAGGAGTTGCCCAGCACCTTGGCCGAGGACCAGATCTGGCCCAGGTAGTCGGCCACCACGAAGTCGTTCTCGGCGACCGTCTTGCCGTTGCCGGCCACGGTCGTCTTCACCGCGAGCTGCCCGGACGGGTCGCCGCTGCCCTTGGCGACCGTCGGCTTCTCGCCGAACTCCGCGCCCGCCGTGATGGCCGGCAGCGGACCGTCGACGATCTTCGGGGCCGGCGCCGACGAGGTGGCCGACGCCGACGGCGCCTCACTGGCGTTGCTCGCATCGCCCCCGTCGTCACCGCACGCGGCAAGGGTGGTCAGTCCAACGGGTACGGCGATGAGAAGTGAGCGTCGGCGCACAGCGGGGGCCTCGTAATCGGTCGATCTCGGTTGATGGCGTGCGCGCGCAACTCTACGACGTACGACGGGCGCCGTACGGGAAACGTACGGCGCCCGTGTGGCGTTCCGAGCATCCATTCGGAGCGCTACATACCCGCGATCAGCTTCTCCACCCGATCGTCCACGGAACGGAACGGGTCCTTGCACAACACGGTGCGCTGCGCCTGGTCGTTGAGCTTGAGATGGACCCAGTCGACCGTGAAATCACGGCGCTGTTCCTGGGCCCGCCGGATGAAGTCGCCGCGCAGCCGGGCCCGAGTGGTCTGCGGCGGGACCGACTTGCCCTCGAAGATCTTCAAGTCGTTGCAGACCCGGGTGGCCTGGCCCTTCTTCTCCAGCAGGTAGTACAGGCCACGACGGCGGTGGATGTCGTGGTAGGCGAGGTCTATCTGCGCGACCCGCGGATGCGACATGGTCATGTTGTGCTTGGCCCGGTACCGCTCGATGAGCTTGTACTTCATGACCCAGTCGATCTCGGTGCCGATGCGGTCGAGGTCCTCGGCCTCGATCGCGTCCAGCGTGCGGCCCCACAGCTCCAAGACCCGCTCCACCGTCCCGGTGCGGATGCCGCGCCGTTCGCAGAAGTCCACGGCCTTCTCGTAGTACTCCCGCTGCACCTCGAGGGCGGACGCCTCCCGGCCACTGGCCAGGCGCACCTTCCGCCGTCCGGTGATGTCGTGGCTGACCTCGCGGATCGCCCGGATCGGGTTCTCCAGGGTCAGGTCCCGCATCACCGTGCCGGCCTCGATCATGCGCAGCACCAGGTCGGTGGCGCCGACCTTGAGCAGCATGGTCGTCTCCGACATGTTCGAGTCGCCCACGATGACGTGCAGCCGGCGGTAGCGCTCGGCGTCGGCGTGCGGCTCGTCTCGGGTGTTGATGATCGGCCGGGAGCGGGTCGTCGCCGAGGAGACGCCCTCCCAGATGTGCTCGGCGCGCTGGCTGACGCAGTACACCGCACCGCGCGGCGTCTGGAGCACCTTGCCCGCGCCGCACAGCAACTGCCTCGTCACCAGGAACGGGATGAGGATGTCCGCGAGCCGGGAGAACTCCCCGTGCCGGGCCACCAGATAGTTCTCGTGGCAGCCGTAGGAGTTGCCGGCCGAATCGGTGTTGTTCTTGAAGAGGTAGACGTCGCCCGCGATTCCCTCCTCGTGCAGGCGTCGTTCGGCGTCCACCAGGAGTCCCTCGAGAATGCGCTCGCCCGCCTTGTCGTGAGTGACGAGCTCGGTCACGTTGTCACATTCGGGGGTGGCGTATTCCGGATGTGATCCGACATCGAGATAGAGGCGGGCGCCGTTGCGCAGAAAGACATTGCTGCTGCGGCCCCATGACACGACACGGCGGAAGAGGTACCGCGCCACCTCGTCAGGCGACAGGCGGCGCTGTCCCCTGAACGTGCACGTGACGCCGTACTCGTTCTCCAGCCCGAAAATGCGGCGGTCCATGACTGAACATTACGCCCGATCCCCTGAACTGAAACGGGGTTCGACGGCACGGTTTGGATCATTTTCCGATGAAGCCGCAACCACCGCTTGCCCGGCGGGAGCTGCGAGGACCCGTCCGGTGGCCGTCAGCACCAGCAGCGAGACGGCCCCCGCGGCGCCCGGCAGGGCGAAGCCCCACAGCGTCCCGCCCGCCTCGACGACCGGCCCGGCGAGCCCCGTTCCGACCGACGCGCCCACCGTGAACGTCGTCACCAGCCAGGAGAACGCCTCGGTGACGGTCCCCCCGGGTGCGTGCCGGTCCACCAGTACGAAGGCACAGGCGATGGCCGGCGCCAGGAAGACACCCGCCACCGCGGCCAGCAGCACCATGCCGACCGCGCCCGGCCGCAGCATCAGCGGCAGGTAACACACCGCCAGGAGAGCCACCAGCACCCGCAGTCTCCGCGCGGGGTCGCCGCCCCACTGCCGCGCCCCGTACCCGGCCCCGCCGACCAGCGCACCGAGTCCGAGCGCGGCCATCAGCCAGCCGTACACGGCATCCCCGCCGTGCTGGTCCGCGTACGACACGGCCGCGACCGTGATCGACCCGAGCGCCATCCCGACGAACAGGAACGCGCCGAGCAGCGCCAGCAGCCCCGGCGAGCGCAGCGCGCCCAGCCAGTGCGCCTCGCGCGGCGCCGACCGCCATGCCCGCGAGGGCGGCGACATCACGACCGACAGCGCCCCCAGCACCCCGATCACGTTGAGCACCAGCAGCCCGGCCTGCGCCGACCACAGGGACGCGCACAGCGTCACCAGCAGCGGCCCGACGGTGAACATCACCTCCTGCGCCACGGCGTCCATCGCGTACGCCGTGTGCACCTGCCCCTCCTTGCCCAGCACACTGGGCCACAGCGCGCGCAGCCCGCCCTCCAGCGGCGGCGTGAACAGCCCCGCGCCCGCCACCGCCATGTAGGCGACCACGACCGGACCGGTACCGGCGAAGGCGAACACGGCCATCGCCGCACCCGACACCACCGCGGCGGGCAACTGCACCCTCGGCTGCCCGAACAGGTCCACCAGCCGCCCGAGCACCGGCTGCCCCACCGCGTTGGCCACCCCGTACACGGCCGCCAGCGCCCCGGCCAGGCTGTAGGAACCGCCCTCGGCCCGCACGAACAGCACGACGGCGATCGCCGCGGTGGCGTTGGGCAGCCGCCCCGTCAGCGTGCCGGCCAGCAGCCGCACGGCATGCCGCGCACGAAGAATCTCCAGATACCCCGCACCCACGACCGGCTCCCTTCCCCCACCACCGCACGTTTTACGTATAACTAATGCACGCCCATACGTACCATGACCGCTGTTCGGCAGTCCAGACGAAGGAGCAGGCCCACGGTGGCACGAGGCAGCACACGTCCGACGAGCCGGGACGTCGCCCGGGCCGCCGGCGTATCCCAGGCCGCGGTCTCCCTGGTCCTGGGCGACAAATGGCGCGGACGGGTATCGGAGACGACCGCCGAACGCGTACGCCGGGCCGCGCACGACCTCGGCTACCGTCCCAACCTGGCGGCCCGCAACCTCCGCCTCGGCCGCACCCGTACGGTCCTCCTCGTCGTACCGGCCCTGACCACGGAGTTCTTCGCCGGCGTCTACACCGGAGCCGCCCGGGTCGCCGCCGAACACGGCTTCGGAGTCGTCCTCTACCCCTCCCCCGAAGGCATCGGCCCGGCCCGGGACCCCTTCGCCTCCGCGCAGGCGGCCCTGGACGGCGTCATCGCCTCCTCCATGGCCGCCGACGCCCTCACCGCCATCCGGGGCGACCAGCTCCCCCTGGTGATGCTGGACAGCGACCCGGAGGGCAGCACGGGCGCCGCCACCGTCAACCTGGACATCGCCGACGGCGTCCGCCAGATCGCCGACCACCTGCTGACCCTGGGCCACCGCCGCTTCCTGCACCTGGCGGCGGACGTGGCCTCCTGGACCTTCGAGCTACGAGCCCGGGAACTGGCCGCACGACTGAGCACGGTCCCCGGCACCGAACTCCACACCACCCACGCGCCGCTCTCGATCGAGGACGCCCGGACCGCCACCGAAGCGGCCCTGACCGGACCCGGCCCCCGCCCCACCGCCCTGGTCTGCGACGACGACAAACTCGCCGCGGGCGCCTACAAGGCGCTGCGCCGCCTGGGCCTGCGCATCCCCGAGGACCTCTCCGTCACCGGCCTGGACGACCTCGCCCTGGCCACGGCCATCGACCCCGAACTCACCACGGTCCGCCTGGACGCGGAACTCTTCGGCGAACGGGGCATGCGGGCACTGCTGGACGTCCTGGACGGACGGGAGCCGCAGCGCGACGACATCCCGGTGGAGCTGGTGGTACGCGGCTCAACGGCACCGCCGGGGTGAGCGGGGGTGGGTGCCGCGACTCGGCGTTGCCGGGGTGCCGCCGCGGCTGCGCGCCACCCGCCTTCCGCCTCCGAGCGGGGTACGTACCCGCAGTCGCGTACGGCGGGAAGGGGCCGGGGTGGGGGGTGTCCGCCCGCAGTGGTTTGCGCGTCCGCACGGGTGCCCCCGTAGGAGACCGATTCCGCGCCGTTCCGAGGACGGACACCCCCCACCCCGGCCCCGACCCACAAACCACGAGCGGGCGCTACACGCACCCCCACCGGGCCCGCGCAGGCCGCCGCAGGCATCCCCCGCTACTCGTCGTCCGCCTCATCCTCATCGGAGGCAGACCCCGACGACGACTCATCCAGCAGCCGCGACAGCTGACCCCCCACAATCCGCCGGAACTTCCGCTGCTGCGGCCGCGTACGGTCCAGCACCGCCACCTCCAGCCGCTCCGCAGGAATCTCCCGCTCGCTGCCGTTCGTGTCCCGCGACAGCGCCTGCACGGCCAGCCGCAGCGCCTCCGCCAGCGTCATACCGTCCCGGTGCCGCTGGTCCAGGTACGAGCTGATCTGTTCGGCGTTGCCGCCGACCGCCACCGACCCGTGCTCGTCCACGATCGACCCGTCGTGCGGCAGCCGGTAGATCTGATCGCCCTCCGGCGTCTCCCCGACCTCCGCGACGACCAGCTCCACCTCGTACGGCTTCTCCGCCGCGCTGGAGAAGATCGTGCCCAGCGTCTGGGCATAGACGTTCGCCAGCCCCCGCGCCGTCACATCGTCCCGGTCATAGGTGTAACCCCGCAGGTCGGCGTAGCGCACCCCGCCGATCCGCAGATTCTCGTACTCGTTGTACTTGCCGGCGGCCGCGAAACCGATCCGGTCGTAGATCTCGCTGAACTTGTGCAGCGCTCGGGACGGATTCTCACCGACGAACACGATGCCGTCGGCATACTGAAGCACGACCAGGCTGCGACCACGGGCGATGCCCTTGCGGGCGTACTCGGCCCGGTCGGCCATGGCCTGCTGGGGTGAGACATAGAACGGCGTCGACACCGGTTAACCGTCCCCTTCTGTCGAAGTCGAAGTCACTGGACCACCTGACAACAAAGCAACCGTGCCCGCCGCTACAGCAGCGCCGCCCGCGGCCCGTCGGGCTGCTCCAGCCGCCGCTCCAGCACGGAGCGGGCGATCTGGGACGACTCGTCCTCGGTCAGCCGGCGGAAGCCGTCCTCGGTGATCACGGTGACGATCGGGAAGATCCGGCGGGCGACATCGGGACCACCGGTCGCCGAGTCGTCGTCGGCCGCGTCGTACAGCGCCTGCACCACCAGCGTGGTGGCGTCGTCCTCGCTCAGGTCACCCCGGAAGAGCTTCTTCATCGCGCCCCGCGCGAAGACCGACCCCGACCCGGTGGCAGCGAAGTTGTGCTCCTCCGACCGCCCGCCCGTCACGTCGTACGAGAAGATGCGGCCCCGGCCGCGGTCGACGTCGTAACCGGCGAACAACGGCACCACGGCCAGCCCCTGCATCGCCATGCCGAGGTTGGAGCGGATCATCGTGGAGAGCCGGTTGGCCTTGCCCTCCAGGGACAGCTGCGCGCCCTCGACCTTCTCGAAGTGCTCCAGCTCCAACTGGAACAGCTTCACCATCTCCACGGCCAGACCCGCCGTACCGGCGATGCCCACCGCCGAGTACTCGTCGGCGGGGAACACCTTCTCGATGTCCCGCTGCGCGATGACGTTGCCCATGGTGGCCCGGCGGTCACCGGCGAGCACGACACCACCGGGGAACGTCACGGCCACGATCGTCGTGCCGTGCGGGGCCTCGATGACGCCCTGGGTCGGCGGGAGCTGCCGGTTGCCCGGGAGGATCTCCGGCTGGTGCTCCGACAGGAAGTCCATGAAGGAGGACGATCCAGGCGTCAGGAAGGCAGCCGGTAGACGCCCGGTGCTACGAGTGTTGGCTTCCACGCGATTCCTTCCACATAAGCGGCAGCCCGCCTTATGGCATCGGGCCGGTCCTTGAACTGCCCCAGTGCCGCGTTGCAACTGAAGCACAGTACGCCACGGACCCTACCCGTCTCGTGGCAGTGATCCACATGCTCAGCGGGGGCCGCAAGGCAGATACAGCAGACGCCTTGCTGTTCCGCGATCAGCTCGTCCAACTCCGCAGGTGCAAGCCCGTACTTGCGCCGGAAGTAACTGATCCGGTTACGCTCCGCACGACATGCTCGGCAGTAGCTCGCCCAGCCATCGGAAGACGATTTGTTCCGCTCCCACTCCGAGTGCGGCTTCATCTGCTGGCACTGCGGGCAGCGCTTGTGGCCTCGGGGTGCCGGCACCCTGACGCGAACCTTCTTGCCTTTGGCCTCCTGACGCTGCCGGTAGTACTCGGCAGAGCACTCCCGGCAGTACGCCTGGAGACCGTCCGGCATGGACTTGTTACTCGCGAACTCCGTCCGCGGCTTGTGTTCGGTACACCGCGAGCAGCGCCGCAACGCCGTCCCTTCCTCCACCAACCCCCACCTTCGTTTCGAAGGTCGAACCGGCCTATTGGCCACCCTTCTGAACGAATGACCTCACGAAATCCTCGGCGTTCTCTTCGAGCACGTCGTCAATCTCGTCCAGCACCGAGTCGACATCGTCGCTCAGCTTCTCCTGCCGTTCCTTGAGGTCCTCCGACGCCTGCGCGTCCTGCGCCTGCTCCTCGACCTCCTCGGTGGAACGCGTGGCCTTCTGCTGCCCGCCGCCGGTGTCCTTGGTCGCCATAACCCTCACCCCGCTCGATTCGCCCGACACGATTCGCTCGTCAAGATCCGACCCTACAAGCCGGGTCCGACATCGGCCCCGCGGAATACCGAACGCCCGGGGGCCACCTCGATGATTCCCGGACCGCGGTCTTTCACCCCGGCCCGGCTGACTGCGACCGGGTACCCAGCACCCCCGGTCATCCTCCCGCTCACCCTCCGGACAACACCCTGACCAGGTCCTCCGCCGTGCGGCAGCGGTCCAGGAGCTCCTTGACGTGATTACGCGTTCCGCGAAGCGGTTCCAGGGTTGGCACCCGCTGCAACGAGTCCCGGCCCGGCAGATCGAAGATCACCGAGTCCCAGGAGGCCGCCGCCACGTCGTCCGCGTACTGCTCAAGACAGCGCCCGCGGAAGTAGGCCCGGGTGTCCTCGGGCGGCTTGGTACGGGCCCGCTCGACCTCCGCGTCGTCCAGCAGCCGCTTCATGCGGCCACGGGCCGCCAGGCGGTTGTACAGGCCCTTCTCGGGGCGTACATCCGCGTACTGGAGGTCGACCAGGTGCAGCCGGGGCGCGTCCCAGTCCACGCCGTCGCGCCGCCGGTAGCCTTCCATCAGCTCCCGCTTGGCGACCCAGTCCAGCTCGCCGGCCAGGCTCATCGGGTCGTTCTCCAGCCGGTTGAGGGTGTCCTCCCAGCGGGCCAGGACGTCGTTGGTCTGGTCGTCCGCGTCGGCCCCGTACCGCTCCTCCACGTACTTGCGCGACAGCTCGAAGTACTCCATCTGGAGCTGGACCGCCGTGAGCGTCCGGCCACTGCGGAGCGTGACGAGGTGCTTGAGGGTCGGGTCGTGCGAGACCTGGTGGAGGGTGCGGACCGGCTGGTCGACCGCCAGGTCCACCGCGATGAAGCCGTCCTCGATCATGGACAGCACCAGCGCGGTCGTGCCCAGCTTCAGGTACGTCGAGATCTCGGACAGGTTGGCGTCACCGATGATCACGTGCAGCCGGCGGTACTTCTCGGCGTCCGCGTGCGGCTCGTCGCGGGTGTTGATGATCGGACGCTTCAGCGTGGTCTCCAGGCCGACCTCGACCTCGAAGTAGTCCGCGCGCTGGCTGAGCTGGAAGCCGTGCTCGTGGCCGTCCTGGCCGAGGCCGACCCGGCCGGCGCCGGTGACGACCTGGCGGGAGACGAAGAACGGCGTCAGGTGGCGCACGATGTCCGAGAACGGGGTCTCCCGCTTCATCAGGTAGTTCTCGTGCGTGCCGTAGGAGGCGCCCTTGTTGTCGGTGTTGTTCTTGTAGAGGTGGATCGGCTGGGCCCCGGGCAGCTGGGCGGCCCGCTCCGCCGCCTCGGCCATGATCCGCTCGCCGGCCTTGTCCCAGAGCACGGCGTCCCGCGGATTGGTCACCTCGGGGGCGCTGTACTCGGGGTGTGCGTGGTCGACGTAGAGCCGGGCGCCGTTGGTGAGGATCACGTTGGCCAGGCCGATGTCCTCGTCGGTGAGCTGGGTGGAGTCGGCGGCCTCGCGGGCGAGGTCGAAGCCTCGGGCGTCCCGCAGCGGGTTCTCCTCCTCGAAGTCCCAGCGGGCCCGGCGGGCCCGGTGCATCGCCGCCGCGTAGGCGTTGACGATCTGGGACGAGGTGAGCATGGCATTGGCGTTGGGGTGACCGGGGACGGAGATCCCGTACTCCGTCTCGATGCCCATTACTCGCCGTACGGTCATGCGGCCCTCCTTGCCCGGCGGCGCCCTAGGTCGTGGACGCCGCTCACGTACCGCTGGCGCTCCGGTGCGTGTGCGGTGCCCGTCCCCGCACTGCGCGAATCGGCGGTATGGAAGAGCCTAGAACGCCTTTGCGCTGGTGGGGAGATCATTTGCGTCATTGCCTTGCTCCAGCCGTGGCCCTGGAAAAACAGTCGGCTGCGGGTACCCGCTGAGGGACACCCGCAGCCGTCCGGTTTTTTACAGGTACTGACCGGTGTTCGCCACCGTGTCGATGGAGCGTCCGGTGTCCGCGCCCTGCTTTCCGGTGACGAGCGTACGGATGTACACGATCCGCTCGCCCTTCTTTCCGGAGATCCGGGCCCAGTCGTCCGGGTTGGTGGTGTTGGGCAGGTCCTCGTTCTCCTTGAACTCGTCCACGCAGGCCTGGAGGAGGTGGGAGACGCGGAGGCCCTTCTGGTTCTTCTCGAGGAAGTCCTTGATCGCCATCTTCTTGGCGCGGCCCACGATGTTCTCGATCATGGCGCCGGAATTGAAGTCCTTGAAGTACAGGACTTCCTTGTCGCCGTTGGCGTAGGTGACCTCCAGGAAGCGGTTCTCCTCGGATTCGGCGTACATGTGTTCCACCGCCGTCTGGATCATGCTCTGGACGGTGGCCGCCTTGTCCTTCTCGTGCTCCTTGAGGTCGTCCTCGTGCAGCGGGAGGCGTTCGGTGAGGTACTTGCCGAAGATGTCCTTGGCCGCCTCGGCGTCCGGACGTTCGATCTTGATCTTCACGTCGAGCCGGCCGGGCCGCAGGATGGCGGGGTCGATCATGTCCTCGCGGTTGGAGGCGCCGATCACGACCACGTTCTGCAAGCCCTCCACGCCGTCGATCTCGGCGAGCAGCTGCGGGACGATGGTGTTCTCCACGTCCGAGCTGACACCGGAGCCACGGGTGCGGAAGAGGGATTCCATCTCGTCGAAGAAGACGATGACGGGGGTGCCCTCGCTGGCCTTCTCCCGGGCCCGCTGGAAGACCAGGCGGATCTGCCGCTCGGTCTCACCGACGTACTTGTTGAGCAGCTCGGGGCCCTTGATGTTGAGGAAGAAGCTCTTGCCGGCGGCCTGGCCGGTCACCTCGGCGACCTTCTTGGCCAGCGAGTTGGCCACCGCCTTGGCGATGAGCGTCTTGCCGCATCCGGGCGGCCCGTAGAGCAGGACGCCCTTGGGCGGACGCAGCTCGTGCTCCCGGAACAGGTCGGGGTAGAGATAGGGGAGCTCGACCGCGTCGCGGATGGCCTCGATCTGGCCGCCGAGGCCGCCGATCTGCTCGTAGCCGATGTCGGGGACCTCTTCGAGGACGAGTTCCTCGACCTCGCTCTTGGGCACGACCTCGTAGACGTAGCCGGAGCGGGGTTCGAGCAGCAGGGCGTCGCCGGCGCGGATGGTGATGCCGCGCAGCGGCTCGGCGAGCCGTACCACGCGCTCCTCGTCGGTGTGGCCCAGCACCAGGGCGCGCTCGCCGTCCTCGAGGATCTCCTTGAGGGTGACGATGTCGCCGACGCTCTCGAACTCCATGGCCTCGACCACGTTGAGCGCCTCGTTGAGCATCACTTCCTGGCCGCGCCTGAGCTCGTCCAGTTCGACGCCGGGGCTGACGTTCACCCGGAGCTTGCGGCCCCCGGTGAAGATGTCGGCCGTGCCGTCCTCGTTCGCCTGAAGGAAGACACCGAAGCCGGCCGGCGGCTGCGCCAACCGGTCGACCTCTTCCTTGAGGGCCACGATCTGGTCGCGGGCCTCGCGGAGTGTATTGGCCAGTCGCTCGTTCTGCGCGGACACGCCGGCCAGGTTGGTCTGAAGCTCGACGATCCGCTCTTCGAGAATTCTCGTGTGCCGCGGAGAGTCGGCGAGCTTGCGTCGCAGGACGGCGATCTCCTGCTCAAGATAGGCAATCTGTCCGGTCGGGTCGTCGGACCCGCGTCCCGGGCGGATGCCGCGGTTCATGTCGTCGTCGTGGGCTGCCACGGTCCTCACCTCCTCCAAGGGGAGCTGGACGCTTCCAGACCCTACCTGGGTGGGTGTCGATTGAAACCCCTAGATCACAAAGACGGTCGGGGTGTGTCCGATCTTCACCCTTGCGCTCTCCCTCACGCCAGGGGAATACCCACGGAACGCGAGAGGAAAGCAGGCGGCGGTAGGCTCGAACCGTTCAACACCCGTCAGAGCTGGCCGGATTCCCGCCGCTCGGCGCAGAAACGGCAGGAGCGATGAGCGTGCAGCAGGAGGCCGGAGTCGGCGGTGAGGCACTGGAGGTCTGGATCGATCAGGACCTGTGTACCGGCGACGGTATCTGTGCCCAGTACGCGCCGGAGGTGTTTGAGCTGGACATCGACGGTCTGGCCTATGTGAAGGGCGCGGACGACGAGCTGCTCCAGGCCGTGGGGGCGGCAACGCCCGTGCCGTTGCCGCTTCTCACCGATGTGGTCGACTCGGCGAAGGAGTGTCCGGGCGAGTGCATCCACGTACGTCGGGTTTCGGACAGCGTCGAGGTGTACGGACCGGACGCAGAGTGACCAAATCGCAACCTTTTGCGTACAGTCCGTGACCGATGTCTGGTGCCTCACATACATGGATCACTCGCGGCCGGGGCCGGCCGCGGTCACACCGAGTGGGCTCCGGCGGGGGTGGAGCGGACGAACGCGCCGTTGTTCCAGCGCCACTTCGCGTCTTCCTCGACGTCCGGGCAGCAACTGGGCACGTCGGCCGACGAGTAGCCGAGGTAGGTGGCGAGGACGGAGCCGTCGGTCACGGAGAGGTCGGTGACCGTACGGCGCTCCTTGACGTCGATCAGGGTCGCCACCACCCGGGGCCGGTCGTCGCCGCTCCGGGTCAGGACGTAGACGCTGTCGGGCGGGGTGCCCATGGGGGCGTCGCAGTGCACCACGGCGACCGTCTCCGGTCTGCCGTCGCCGTCCAGGTCGCCGGACGCCTTCTTCTGCACCAGCGCCTTTACCGGGCCGCAGTCCAGCGGGAAGGTGACGTCGGCGGGGTCGGGCGCCGCGACCCGCGCCTGGGCCGGCTCGGCCTTGGGGCCCGCTGCCTGGGCGGCGGTCGCGGCGTCGGGTTGCAGGACCGAGGAGAGGGCCACCACGGCGGCGACGGCGGTTGCGGTGGCGACCCAGTGGATCGGGCGGGTGCGGGTGTGCGCCAGTTCCGGGACGGCGGGGTGCTGCACGAGGAGTGTCTCCTGTGAGGGCTGTGCCGGTGGGGTGTCCAGCATGGTGCCACACGTCACAGTGCGGGGGAACGGCGGGGTGGGTACCCGCGTTGGCCACTTCGCGCGGCCGGCCGCGTGCTGCTGTTGCCCGGTCAATGCGGCGACGCCGTGGCGGAGTTCCCCGGTCGGTCCGGGAAC
>NZ_JBQOUX010000144.1:0-17213 GCF_052216785.1 Streptomyces sp. JW3
CAGGCCGTCGACGGCCTGGTCCGCGGCGCGGTCGCGTGGTTCCCGCCTGCCTCTCCGGCTCAGAAGAAGTGCTTGCGGCCACCGACCGCGCGACCGGTCGCGCCCAGGATCCACAGGATGGCGCCCACCAGAATGAGGATGCCGCCGATCGTCGTCAGCAGACCCATGCCGACAAGCAGACCGATGATCAGCAGAATCAGTCCAAGAATGATCATTTCAAAACCCCATTCGACCCTTGGTTGGTGGGTCCCGACCAGCTCCGCCTGCCAGGACCTCGGTGCGGTAGCCCTTGTGCCCGGCGACACGGTGTTCACGCACTCCTTCGAAACTTCGTTCAGTACGCCCTCTCCTCGGCCGCCCTCCGCTCCGGAAGGCCCTAGGGTGCTCTCCATGTTCGAGAACAAGCTCGCGGCCGCGGCGGACCTCTTCCGCCCCCAGGCAGCCGCCCGGAACTTACCCTCCGAAGACGTGGAGGCGTTCATCCGCGGCGTCCGCCCCGCGATCCATCTGGCCGAGGGGGACGGACCGCTGTGCGTGGGCCGGATGGGCGGTTCTCCCCTGCTGCCGCACGACGCCCCGGAGGCGTCCCTTCCCTTCGTCTTCTCCATCGACTGCGCCCTGCTGCCGGCCGGTGCCACCGACCTCCCGCTGCCGGCCGACGGCCACCTGCTCTTCTTCGCCTGGATCGACGACGGTCGCGGCGATGGCGACGCCTCCGCGTGCTATGTCCCGGCCGGGACACCGACGACTGCCCGCCCCGACGCCGAACCGTCTTCCGCCCGGGCCCCGTACCGGGAGCGGCCCCTGCGGATGGTCGGGTCGGGTCTCTCCGCTCCCGACTCCTACGATTTCGCCGCGCAACGGTGGGGCGAGGAGCGCGACAGCGAGCAGCAGGACACCGCCCACATGCTCGCCGAGACCTGGCAGCGAGCGACCGATCCGCACCACGTGGACCTGCACGGGTTCATCACGCTCGGCGGCAACCCGGCCGACAGCGAAGTGCAGGAGCTCCTGGAGGGCGAGGACGGCGACGACTGGGAGTGCCTGGCCGGCTGGACGTGCGGGGACGAGGACCTCGGCGGCGCCATGGAATCCGCCTCCGTGGTCTGGGCGATCCGGCGCCAGGACCCGGCCGCACGGCGCTTCGACCGCGTTTTCGGCTACCAGGGGCAATGACGGCGCCGCACACCGCGTCATTCCGGAGAAACGTGAAACTCGAATGCGGGACGGTCCCACGGCACGGCGGGCGGGTTCGCGCGCACGGTCCCGACCCGCACCGCACCGGCGCGATGGTAGAAGCCCTCGGCGGGAAGATGCGACACGACCCTGACCCGGTCGAGCCCGGCGGCACGGGCCTCGGACCGCATGTGCGCGACGAGCAGCCGTCCGATCCCCCGGCCCTGCGCGTCGTCGGCGACGAACAGCAGGTCGAGCTCCGGCGGAGCGAGGACGAGCGAGTAGAACCCGAGCACCCGGCCGCCCTGCTCGTCGGCGCCGACGGCCACGAAGACGCGGTGGGCCTCGAGGTAATCCGGCCCGACCCGGTAGCCCGCGACCGCGGCCGCGTACTTGCCCGCGTAGGCGCCTGAGCCCCGCACGAGCCGCGTGAGCCGTTTGGCATCCCGCGCGACGGCCCTCCGAATGGTGATCGGCCGGCCGGTCGGGGACGTGCGTGCACTCATCGGGAGAGTATTTCGCACCGAGGCGTGCCGTCGTACGGCGGCCCCAGGGCAGGGCGCGGCGGCCGCCGGCCGGGGCGGAGGGCATGAGCCGCGGCCCCGGTGACCGCCCCGCCCTCCGCGTTTCGGCCACCGACGTCGCGGGCCCGGCCCTTGTGCGCGGCGGGTCGGTGCGACGGGCATCTTCCGGTGCCGTGCGGAACGGGGGTTCGCGGTCCGGCCAAAACACGTGTGTTCGGCAGCGGGGTCCGGGTCGTTGAGTGCGTGCCGGTCCCGTTCCCGGCCCTGTTTCCGGCCTCAACTCGCCGCAAGGAGGCGTGCAGTTGACCTCGACAACCCGACCCGTGCAGCCACCACCGCCCGCGGAGATCACCTACTCGGGGCAGTACTCCGTCAACCCGCTGGGGCAGGCGGGATTCCTGCGTCTGTGCGCGCGGCTGCCGTCCGTCCTGGCCCGGATCGCGGGTTTGGCCTGGGCGATCGACCGCCGGGCCGTACTCCTGCTGCTGGCCTGCCAGTTGGCCACCGGCGCGGCGGCCGCCGTGCTGCTGACCGCGACCGCCCGGGCGATGACCCCGCTCCTCGGGACCGGCGCCGTGCCGGACCGGCTGCGCGCGGCGCTGCCCGCGCTGGCCGTCGTCGCGGCGGCCGGCGCGGTGACCCGTACGTCGGTGGCCGTGGCCCGGTACGCCGAGCGGCGCGTCACCCCGCGGCTGACCACCGCGATGGACACCGCGCTGGTGGCGGCCGTCTGCCGGGTGGAGGCCGCCGCCTACGCGGAGGACGGCTTCTCCGACCGCCAGGAGGCGGCGGAGATGGGCGTGACCCGTACCCACGTCATGGTCATGGACGCCCAGCGGTTCATGTCCGCGCTGATCCGGCTGGTCACCGCCGGTGTCGTCGTCTCCGTGCTGCACCCGCTGATGCTGCCGCTGCTCCTGCTGGCCGTCGCCCCGGCCGGCATCGGCGCGGTCCTCACCGCCCGGGTGGACTACGAGATCCACTACGCGAACATCGCCGACCGCAACGTCCGCGGCATGACCCGCTGGTGGGCCACCACACCGAAGTACGGCGACGAGGTCCGCGCCAACGGCATGACCGACTACCTCCTGCACTGGTACCGGGCGCTGTCCGAACGGGTCGACCGGCGCACGACGGCCGCGGCTCCCCGGACCTTGCGGATCGCGCTGCTGGCCTCGCTCGCGGGCGGCGGGTTCCTCGCCGCGACCTGGGGGACGCTGGCCTGGCTGACGGTGACCGGGCGGATCGCGCCGGCCGTGGCCGCCACCGCGGTGGTGGCCGTGCAGACCACACTGACCGCGCTGTCCCAGCTGGTGATCGAGGGTGCGGCCGTCTTCCACACCAGCCTCTACCTCGGTGACATGCAGGCGTTCTTCGACGACGCCGCCGCCCGGGCGCCGCGCCGCGGGGCGTCGGCGGTCACCGCGCCGGTGGCGGAGATCCGGTTGGAGGAGGTGGTCTACCGGTATCCCGGCAAGGACCGCCCCGCGGTGGACGGCGTCTCCCTCACCCTGCGGCGCGGTGAGATCCTGGCCGTCGTCGGGGTGAACGGCTCCGGCAAGAGCACCCTGACCCGGCTGATCACCGGCATCTACCTCGCCGACAAGGGCAGGGTGACCTGGAACGGCACCGACCTCGCGGACGCCGACCCGGCCACCGTCTGGGCCTGCACCGGACTGGTGCCGCAGATCTTCGCCCAGTGGCCGCTGCGGGCCCGGGAGAACGTCACCCTCGGCCAGCCCCGCGGCCACGACGACCGTGAGGTGTGGGCGGCCGTCGACGCGGTCGGCCTGCGCGAGGCGATCGAGGAACTGCCCGCCGGCCTCGACACCCTGCTCGCCCGCGAGATCTTCGGCGGCACCGAACTCTCCGGCGGCCAGTGGCAGCGGCTGGCCTGCTCCCGGGCCCTGTACCGGCGTCCGCCGCTGCTGATCCTGGACGAACCCACCTCGCAGATGGACCCGCGTGGCGAGCACGCCGTCTTCGAGCGGATCAAGGCCATCGCGGCCGACCGCATCACCATCGTCGTCACCCACCGCCTGGAGAACACCAGGATCGCCGACCACATCGTCGTCATGGAACAGGGCCGCCTCACCGAACAGGGCGGCTACGACGACCTGGTCCACGCCGGCGGCACCTTCGCCGACCTGCTGCAACTGTCCCAGGAACGGTGAACTGCCGTCTCCCGTCCACCCACCCCAGAGGTAGCGCATGACCCGCAGCGTCCGCGAGCCGGGCGGTGGCCGGAAACTCAACGTCGCGGCCCTGACCCTGGGCGCCCGGCCCGCCCGTCCCGGACGGTGGTCGAAGGCGAGGGGAATCCGCCCGCCGTCTCCCGCTGAGGCGGGCGGACCCGGCGCAGCCCGGCGAACCACTCCGCGCGCGGTGTCGGGATCGACGCGGGCCGAGTGCTCGGCGTCGGGCAACTCCGCGAACGAGGATGACCAGACCGCAGCTATGTCACGGACACGTCCATACTTTTCGTGGACATCACGGGGCATTGACGGCCTGTTGTTCGCCCCTCTATGGTCACGACACTTCTCCGAACAACGTTCGATATACCGAACGTACGTCACCGCGCACCACCCATGAACTCGGCTTCCCCTCCCCGCAAAGGGTGATTTCGTGTCCTCCCCCTCCCCCTCCCCCTCCCCCTCCCCCTCTTCGTCTTCGTCTTCGTCCTCGTCTTCTTCCTCGTCCCTGAGCAGGAGACGGGTCCTCCAGGCGGCCGGGGCGACGGCCGCGGCGACCGCCGCGGGTCCGGTTCTCGGCGGTTCTTCCGCCCAGGCGGCGATCTCCCCGGCCAGGCCCGACATCGGCGCCCTGGCCTTCCCCTTCGCCCTCGGTCAGGTCCGGCTGACCGCGAGCCGATGGCTGGACAACCAGCACCGCACCGCCGCCTACCTGCGGTTCGTCGACGTCGACCGGTTGCTGTACAACTTCCGGGCCAACCACGGCCTGGCCACGAAGGGCGCCGCCGCCACCGGCGGCTGGGAGGCACCCGACTTCCCTTTCCGCAGCCATGTCCAGGGTCACTTCCTCACCGCCTGGGCGCAGTTGTACGCGGTGACCGGGGACACCGTCGCCCGTGACAAGGCCCTGTACATGGTGGCCGAGCTCGCCAAGTGCCAGGCCAACAACAGCGCCGCCGGATTCACCGCCGGATACCTCTGCGGCTACCCCGAGTCCGACTTCACCGCCCTGGAGGCCCGGACGCTGAGCAACGGCAACGTGCCGTACTACACGGTCCACAAGACCCTTACCGGCCTGCTGGACGTGTGGCGCCACCTCGGCAGCACCCAGGCCCGTGACGTACTGCTGGCCCTGGCCGGCTGGGTCGACACCCGCACCGGCCGGCTGACCGCGGCACAGCGACAGGCCATGCTGGACACGGAGTTCGGCGGCATGAACGCGGTCCTCACCGACCTCTGCCAGCAGACCGGCGACGCGCGCTGGCTCACCGTCGCCCAGCGCTTCGACCACGCCGCGGTGTTCGACCCCCTGGCCGCGAACCAGGACGCCCTGGCCGGACTGCACGCCAACACCCAGGTGCCCAAGTGGATCGGGGCGATACGGGAGTACAAGGCCACCGGCACCACCCGCTACCGGGACATCGCCACCAACGCCTGGAACCACTGCGTCGGCGCGCACACCTACGCCATCGGCGGCAACAGCCAGGCCGAACACTTCCGCGCCCCGAACGCCATCGCCGGATACCTGCTGAACGACACCTGCGAGAGCTGCAACACCGTCAACATGCTCCGCCTGACCCGGGAGTTGTTCGCACTCACCCCGGACCGGGCCGCGCTGTTCGACTTCTACGAGCAGGCCTGGCTGAACCACCTGATCGGCCAGCAGAACCCGGCCGACCCGCACGGCCACGTCACCTATTTCACCCCGCTCAGGCCCGGCGGCCGGCGCGGGGTGGGTCCGGCCTGGGGCGGCGGTACCTGGAGCACCGACTACACCACCTTCTGGTGCTGCCAGGGCACCGGCCTGGAGATGCACACCCGGCTGATGGACTCCGTCTACTACCACGCCGGCACCACCCTGACCGTGAACCTGTTCGTCCCCTCGGTCCTCACCTGGACCCAGCGCGGCATCACCGTCACCCAGTCCACCACGTACCCGGCGAGCGACACCACGACCCTGCGCGTCACCGGCACGGTGGGCGGCGCCTGGGCGCTGCGCATCCGCATCCCCGGCTGGACCACCGGGGCCACCATCGGCGTCAACGGCGTCGCGCAGGACATCACCACCACCCCCGGGAGCTACGCGACCCTGACCCGGTCATGGACCTCCGGCGACACCGTCACGGTCCGCCTGCCGATGCGCACCGTCGTGCGGCCGGCCAACGACGACCCGGACACCGCCGCCGTCACGCACGGCCCGGTCGTCCTGTCCGGGAACTACGGCGACACCGCCCTCACGTCCCTCCCCGCCCTCGACACGGCGTCGATCCGGCGGACCAGTTCCACCGCGCTCGCCTTCACCGCCACCGCCGACGGCGCCACCGTGCCCCTCGGCCCGTTCCACGACGCGCACGGACACCACTACACCGTCTACTGGAACACCGGCGGCCGTGGCCGTACGCCCGTGCGGCTGGCCAATGCGGCCGGCGGCCTGGTGCTGGGCATCCAGGACATGTCCACCGCCGACGGCGGCCGGGCGCTGCTGTGGACCGACTCCGGCACCGCCGACCACGACTGGGACCTGATCCCGGACGGCGACGCCCACCGCCTGCGCAACGTCCACAGCGGCAAGGTGCTCGGCGTGCTCGACATGTCCACCGCCGACGGCGCCGCCGTCCTCCAGTGGACGGACAACGGCACCGCCGACCACCGCTGGCTCCTGCTCGACCAGGGCGACAACACCTACCAGGTCCGCAACGCGCACAGCGGGAAACTGCTCGCCGTCCAGAACGGTTCCACCGCGGTCGGCGCCTTCGCCGTCCAGGACGCGGACGACGGCAGTGCCGACAACCGCTGGCGCCTGGTCCAGGTTTAGACGGCACGCACCCTTCCGGGTGAACGCACACCACTCGCGCCGGCCGCCCGGCGCCGGGCTGGGATTCTCAGGGACGACGTCCGCGCCGGCCCGCCTCGGCGAACCGGTGCCGGACGTCGATCCTGAGAATCGTCCCTGTTTCGATCAAGGAGTCCTTGTGCGTATCCGACACCTGGTGACCAGCCCGCTCGCCGCCGCGGCCCTCGCGCTCACCGCCCTGGGCGCGGTGGCCGTCACGGCGACCCCCGCGGCCGCCGACCCGTGCGGGTTCTACGAGACCAGCGCCGACGCCTTCTACCGCCACTGCACCTCGGACGGCTCCCACGTCGTCATCAAGGTCGAGGTCGCGCACGCGGCCGACTACGAACGCTGTGTCGCCCCCGGCCGGACCTGGCTGGGGTCGGCGGCCAAGATCCAGGGCGCGCACTACGTCGGCCGCACCTGCTGACGACCGGCGGCCGGTGACCGCCTCCGTTCACGGCTGGGTGCGGCGCGAGCCCTTCGCGGATTGATCGATCAGGCGTCGTCGGACGTCCCGAGGCCGGTGAGGGCGCCGACCGGGTCCAGGTCCGGGGTGCCCCGGGGCCACCAGTCGTCGTGGCCCGGCTCCGACTCGTAGGCATACCACAGGCCGGTCCGGCCCAGCCGGAGCTGGACCTGGCCGCGCGGGTGGGTGAGGCGGTTGCGCCACGGGCGGAACGCGGGCAGGTCGGCGGCGAGCAGCAGCGGCCGGGCCCGGTCGAAACGGCCGGCCGGCGGGTCCCAGGGTTCCTCCAGGACGCTGAGGCCCGCCGGGCCGCCCTGTCGCCAGGCGGCCACCGCGCGCGCCAGCTCGGCCGGGTCCCGGCCGGCCGCCCGGGACAGCGCGGAGTAGAGGGCGCGGCTGCCGGCGGTCAGGCCGGAACCGGGGCGGGCGGCGGCCAGCCGTACCGCGTCCTGCCACAGCGTGAATCCGTCGGCCGGGTCCCGGCCCGTGCTGAGCAGGGCGTGGGCGCGGGCGGCGGCGTCGGTGGCCAACTGGTCCAGGGCGAAGGGGTCGGGACCGCCGGGGGCCGCCGGGTAGGCGGGCGGCTGTTCGGGGTGCGGGGGCGCGGGCAACGGCGGCGGGAGGGGCGGAAGGGCGCGTGGGGCGAGGGCCTCGGTGGCCCGGACCCCCAGCAGTCCTGCCGGGTCCCGGTCCTGGGCGGCGCGGGCCGCGCGGGCGGCGCTCAGCCGGGACAGGGCGTCGAGCAACTCGCGCTCGCCCCGGCCGCGCAGCAGGAGCAGCACGAACGGATCGGCGTCGAGCAGCCGTGCCGTCTGGTAGCAGAGCGCGGCGGCGTGCTTGCAGGGGTGGCCGGAGTCGGGGCAGTTGCACTGCGGGGCGAGGTCCCCCGGGCCGGGGAGCAGGGGAACGCCGCAGTCGGCCAGCGACTGCGGCAGCTCCTTGTCCAGGAGGGCGGCGATGTGCCCCGGCCGTTCGGCGGCGGCGTCGAGGAACCGTTCCCAGTCGGCGTCGGCCAGCGTGCGCAGCCGCACCTGCACGCGGTACGGCCGGGGGCGGCTGCCCTGGACGTAGGCGAGGACGAGTCCGGGCGTGACGGTGATGGCGTCGACGTGCCCCCGCTCGGCGTAGGCCCGGCCCCGCGCCAGCCGTCCGGCGTCCAGGGCGCCTTCCTCCAGCGCGGCCACCCACGCGTTGCCCCACCAGGTCTCGGCGAACCCCTCTCCCGTCGACGGTCCCGGCGGCAGCGCGGGGAAGGTGCGCCGCAGCTCGCCGTCCCGGGCGGGGGCGGCCATGGAACCGGAACGGGCACGGCTACGGGAAGGGGGAAGGGAAGGGTGAAGGGTGGGGGGCGCGGGCCCGTCTGGGGTGTCGAGGACGGTCGGCTCCGGGGCGGGGGCTTCCGGGGCGGGGGCTGATGCCACCTCGGGGACGGCCGGGGCGGCGGAGGCTCCGGTGTCGCCGGTGTCGCCGGTGTCGCCGGTGTCGCCGGAGTCGCCGGTGTCGCCGGAGTCGCCGGAGTCGTCAAAGTCGTCGAAGGGTGGGCGGAAGGCGTTCGCCAGCAGGTCGCGTACGGTGCGGGCGCGGGCGTCCGCGACGGACTCCGGGTGGGAAGGGCGGCGTACGGCGGCGCGTTTGCGCGCGGGCGCGGGCGGCTGGGACCGGCGGGTCTCCCGGCGAGCGGCCCGCAGCGCCTCTCGCGCACCGTCCCCGGGTCGGACCTGCGCCGCGTGTCCTTCGGGAGCGGTGGCCGAAGCCGCGCTCCCCGCCACATCCGAGTCCTGGGCCGCCACATCCTCCTCGGCCGACGCGCGACGCAGCGCCTCGCGGGCGGCGTCGCCTGGCCGGGGGACGGCGCCGGGCGGCTCCTGGACCGGAACTGCGGGGGCGCGGATGGGGGTGGGGGTGGGGCTAGGAGCCGATGGTGGTGGCGGCGTTGTCGTGGCCGGTTCTTCGCGGGTCGCCGGACCCCCCGCGCGTTCCCGTGCCGCGCGCAGGGCACGGCGGGCCTCGTCGGCGGGGCGGGGGGTCATGACGGCCTCCGCAGGGACACCAGGTCGGACAGCTCACGGTCGGTCAGTTCGGTGAGGGCCGACTCACCGGAGCCGAGGATCGCGTCGGCCAGCGCCCGCTTGGCGGCGAGCATCTCGGCGATGCGGTCCTCCACCGTGCCCTCGGTGACCAGGCGGTGCACCTGGACCGGCTGGGTCTGGCCGATGCGGTAGGCGCGGTCGGTGGCCTGTTCCTCGACGGCCGGGTTCCACCAGCGGTCGAAGTGGACGACATGGCCGGCCCGGGTGAGGTTGAGCCCGGTGCCCGCCGCCTTCAGGGACAGCACCAGGACCGGGGTGGCGCCGTCCTGGAAGCGGTCGACCATCCGCTCGCGCTCCGGCACCGGGGTGCCGCCGTGCAGCATCTCGACGGGGACCGCGCGGGCGGTGAGGTGGGCGGTGAGCAACCGGGCCATGCCGACGTACTGGGTGAAGACCAGCACCGAGCCGTCCTCCGCGAGCACCGTGTCGAGCAGTTCGTCGAGCAGGGCCAGCTTGCCGGAGCGGGCGGCGGCGTCGCCCTGCTGCCGGGAGTCCTCCTTGGGGTTCTCCTTGAGGTAGAGCGCGGGATGATCGCAGATCTGCTTCAGCGCGCCCAGCAGCTTCAGCACCAGTCCCCGGCGGGCGATGCCCTCCGCACTCTCGATGACGGCCATCGACTCGCGCACCACCGCCTCGTACAGCGCCGCCTGTTCGCGGGAGAGCGGCACAGGGTGGTCCGTCTCGGTCTTCGGCGGCAGTTCGGGGACGATGCCGGGATCGGACTTGCGGCGGCGCAACAGGAACGGCCGGACCAGGCGGGCCAGCCGGGCCACCGCCTCCTCGTCCTCGCCGGTCTCCACCGCGCGGGCGTGCCGGGCGCGGAAGGACTTCAGGGGGCCGAGCAGGCCGGGGGTGGTCCAGTCGAGCAGGGCCCACAGCTCGGAGAGGTTGTTCTCCACCGGGGTGCCGGTGAGGGCGACGCGGGCCGGGGCCGGGATGGTGCGCAGGGCCTTCGCCGTCGCCGAGTAGGGGTTCTTGACGTGCTGCGCCTCGTCGGCGACGACCATGCCCCAGGGCCGGTCGGCCAGGGTGGCCGCCGCCGAGCGCATGGTGCCGTAGGTGGTGAGGACGAATCCGCCGGCCGACCCGGCCGGTCCGTCCGGTCCGTCCGGTCCGTCCGGTCCGTCCAAACCGTCCAGGGTGCGGTCGGGGCCGTGGAAGCGGCGGACCGGGACGCCGGGGGCGAACCGGGTGATCTCCCGCTGCCAGTTGCCGAGCAGGGAGGCGGGGCAGACGACGAGGGTGGGCTCGGGGCGGGCCCGCTTGAGGTGCAGGGCGATGAGGGTGACCGTCTTGCCGAGGCCCATGTCGTCGGCGAGGCAGCCGCCGAGGCCGAGCGAGGTCATCAGGTCCAGCCAGGCCAGGCCCCTGAGCTGGTAGTCGCGGAGGGTGGCGGCGAGGCCCGGGGGCGGTGCGGC
Organism: Streptomyces sp. JW3; assembly: GCF_052216785.1. NCBI lineage: Bacteria > Bacillati > Actinomycetota > Actinomycetes > Kitasatosporales > Streptomycetaceae > Streptomyces > Streptomyces sp. JW3. The sequence continues at coordinate 10,703 of NZ_JBQOUX010000144.1, forward strand.
CGGGGTGAGGCCGGCGGTGAGCCGGTCGCGCAGCGCGGCCAGCGCGCCGACCGGCACGGCTTCCACCGTCTCGCCGTCGACCTCCGCGCTGCCGGTGAGCGCCACGGACAGCGCGTCGACCGGGTCGAGCAGGCCCAGGTCGCGTTTGCGGGCGTGGCGGACCAGGGCCGGGTCGACCAGCACCCAGCGGTCGCGCAGCCGGACCACCGGGCGGTGGGCCTCGGCCAGCCGGTCCATCTCGGCCTCGGTGAGCGGGTCGCCGCCGAGGGCCAGCTGCCAGCCGAACCGGAGCAGGTCGGCGCTCTCGAAGAAGCCGGTGCCGTCGGTCGCCGAACCGGGCGCGGGCCGCACCACCGCCGACGCGGTCAGGTCCTGGGCCAGGTCGCGCGGCCAGTGCACGGCGACCCCGGCGGTGGCCAGCCGGGTGGCCGCGACGCCGAGCAGGTCGGTCAGCTCGTCCTCGGACAGGGCCAGGATGTCGGGCACGTCCTGCTCGGTGAGCCGGTCCAACGGTGGCCAGATCCGGGCGGCGCGCCGGACCGCGAGGGCCGCGTCGACCCGGGCACGTGGGCCGAAGGCGGGGTCCGCCGCGCCCGACCACAGGTCCGCCACGTCGGCCACCAGGGTGGGGTCGGCGAGGCTGTGCACCTGGACCACCGCGGCACCCGCCGCCCGCCCGCGCCCGGTGTCGGCGGCACCTCCGTCGCCGCCCTGTCCCGGTCGCTCGGAGTGTCCCGAGGTGTCGAACAGGTCGAACGGCGACAGGTCCAGGCGGAGCGAGATCCGCACGCCCGCGTCCATGCCGGCGGCGACCTCGGCGGCCCAGTCCCGGGCGCCGGGCAGCCGCTGGGCCGGGCGGGCGGCGAACGGCAGGCCCAGCGCGTACGGCGCGGCCGGGGTGCGGGGCAGCGTGTCGGTGACCGCGTCCAGGAACGAGCGGATCAGGGCGCGCGGCTCGGGCAGCCGCAGCGGCCCCGGGCCGTCCAGCGGCACCGCGTGTCCCTCGGGCGGCAGGGCGGCGGCGACGGCCCGCAGGTGGGCGATGTCGTCCGGGTCCAGGGGTCCGGCCCGCCAGGCGTCGTGGCCGTCGGCGGTCAGGCCGGGCAGCAGCCGGCCCCGCGCGGCGAGCCGCAGGGCGTGCAGGGCGGCGGCGCCCCAGCAGGCGGTGGCCGGGTGGGCGGCCGGATCGTGCCGGGCCCGCACCAGCAGCGGCAGGGCCTCCTCGACGGGGAGGGTCAGCGCGGGGACGGTCCGGCGGCGTACGCGGCTGCCGTGCGGGCGTACGACGGTCAGCCCGGGGGGTCCGGAAGGCGGTGTGTCGTCGTCCGGGTCCCAGAAGGCGACGCGGCCCTCGCGCGGCAGCGGGGCGGGCAGGAAGACGGCGGCGAGCCGTACGACACCGGCCGACGCCGCGGTGTCCATCGCGGGCATGTCCGTCCCACGGCCCGGCATGTCCGTCCCACGGCCCGGCATGTCCGTCATACGTCCTGTCACCTCCCGTCCCGTTCGCCGGATCAGCTGTCTTCGACTCTACGGGCGGGGTCTGACAATCGGCTCCGGACGCCTGCCGGGCCCCGGCCCGGTCAGGGGACGGTACGCGAGACGACGTAGACCATCGGCAGGTTCGGGTTGGCGAGGTTGACCACGATGTCCTGGGTGGGGGCCGGGTTCTTCTGGGTGTGGATCAGGCCCCACCACTGTCCGGCCCCCGTCGCGGCGAAGTCCCAGCCGGTGACCCGCTGATCGCGGTCGCTGATGGAGATGTCGTCCCGCTCCAGGTCGGCGCGGGTGACGCCGACGCCCGCGAGGAAGGCGTCCAGTCCGGCGCCGGTGGTCTCGAACTGGACGTAGAGCCGGCTCGTCTTCCAGTTGTTCGTCTCGTAGTAGGCGACCTTGCCGGCGGGGTGCGGGACCGGGATCTGGTAGAGGCGGCGCTGGAGCTTGGAGGGCCAGCCCTCGGTCAGGCCGGTCGCAGAGTACTTCTCCTCCTTGTCCCGGCCGCTGCTGCGGCTCTGTTCGGCGGAGATCAGCAGATAGCCGGCCGGCACGCCGATCAGCAGCACGATGATGAGCAGGGTGAGGGCCCGGCGGCGGACCTTGTGCCGCCGGTCCTCGGCCGGGGTGCCGGGCTCGGTCCCGCGCGCGGGTTCGCTCTGGTGCGGCAGGGTCTCCGTCACAGTGCCTCCCGTTCCGTACGGCGGGTCTGCGCGTAGCGCTCGTAGCGCTCGTGGCGTTCCACGCGGCGGCGCTTGGCGCGGCGGAAGCGGCGGGCGACCAGGCGGGCCAGGTCGGCGGCGCCGACCATGCCGGCCTCGGGGCCGAGCTGGGCGCGCACGATCCGGGCCTCGGGCCGGTAGCCGCGGCCGGTGAGCTGGCGTTTGAACGCGTCCCGGGCGGGACCGATCAGCAGGTCGTCGGCGGCGCTGACGCCACCGCCGATCACGAAGCAGGACGGGTCGAGGGCGGCGGCGAGGTTGGCGATGCCGACGCCGAGCCACTGGCCGATGTCCTGGAGCAGTTCGATGCACATGGCGTCGCCCTCGCGGGCCAGCTCGGTGATCATCGGGCCGGTGATGTCGCCGATGCTGCCCTTGACGTGCTCGATGATCCCGTACGCCACCGGCGAGTCGGCGGCGGCCAGCTCGCGGGCCTCCCTGACCAGGGCGTTCCCGGAGCTGTACTGCTCCCAGCAGCCGCGGTTGCCGCACGGGCAGCGGTGGCCGCCGGGGACGACCTGCATGTGGCCGAACTCACCGGCGACGCCGTACTTGCCGCGCTTGACCTGGCCCTCCTCCAGGATGGCGCCGCCGATGCCGGTGCCGAGGGTGATCATGACGAGGTGGTCCTCGCCGCGGCCGGCGCCGAAGCGCCACTCGGCCCAGGCGGCGGTGTTGGCGTCGTTGTCGACCAGGACGGGGACGGCGAGGCGGCCGGCCAGGCGGTCGCGCAGCGGCTCGTTGCGCCAGGACAGGTGGGGGGCGAACAGGACGCGGTTGCGGTCGGCGTCGACCCAGCCGGCCGCGCCGATGCCGACGGCGTGCACGTCGTGCCGGTCGGAGAGGTCCAGGACCAGTTCGACGATGGTGTCCTCGACGACCTTGGGGCTCTTGGACTTGTCCGGGGTCTCCGCGCGGAGCTTCTCCAGGATGGTGCCGTCCGCGTCGACGACGCCCGCCATCACCTTGGTGCCGCCGATGTCGATGCCCACGGTGGGCACGCGGGGGGCCGTGAGGTGGGAGCGGCGTTCCCTGGTGCCGGCCGTGCGCAGCACGGTGGCTCGGCGGGAGCCGATGGGGGCGGTGAGGTCGCGGTAGGTGCTCATCGGGTGCGATTGTGCCGTACGGCCCTGGCGGGTGCCGAACGGTGCGGGTGAGGGGGGTGCTGGTTGGTCGCCGGGCGCGGGGCGCGGGGGCTGGGCGCGCGGTTGCCCGCGCCCCTGAGCGGCGCTGCCCGCGCGGGAAGGCGGGATCAGGTCCGGATGGTCCAGGCCCGGTGTTCTTCGGCGTGGGGAGCTTCGGTCGTCGTCCACTGGCTGTCGATGCGCGTCGTGGTGCGGTGTGCGGGGTCGTACGCGGGCCAGCCCGGGTCGCCGGTCGTGGCGAAGCGGATCCAGGCGTCGTGGGTGCGGCGGGCGAGGTCACCGGGCGGTCGGCCGGGGCCGAGCAGCGCCGTGCGGCCGTGCAGCACGGGCAGCTGGGCGACGTCGAAGACGAAGGGCAGCTCGACCGCGTGACTGGCGCCGAGCAGACCGTCCAGCGCGGGCGACCGCCAGGCGAACTCGTAGGCGTACGTGCCGGATGCGCGGTGCGCCGCGTGGGCGTCGGCGAGGGCCCGGCTGCCCGCGCCGAACAGCGCGTCGCCCATGACGGCGGACCGCAGCTCGCCGAAGGACGCCGCGGGCCGGGCCGTACGGTACGCCGCGACGAGCCGCGCGGGGTCGGGGTGGGCCCGCGCCGCCACGGCGGCCACGTCCTCGGCGGTCGAGGTGGCGTACTGGCCGAACGGGACCAAGTAGAGATTGCCCTCCTCGGCGTTGGTGCCGACCAGCAGGTCGACGCCGGTGCCGGCGCCGGCCGCGACCGACACGGCGGGCTGGGTGCCGAGGACCAGGCTGAACGGGCTCAGGCCGATCAGCGGGTCCATGTCGGTGTCTGTCCGCAGGTCGATGCCGGCGAGCCGGGACGCGGCCTCGACCAGGCGGTCGTCGGAGAGGTCCGCGAAGGCGTCGGCGTGCGGGGCGACGCCCAGGGCCGCGGCCGCGGCCCCGGTCACCCGGGCGGCCTGCTCCGGGGTGAACGCGCCCAGGCCGCTGCCGCTCTGCACGATCGCCCGGCGGAAGAGACCCGCGGCCGCCGGGTCGGCCAGGGTGCCGGCGACGACGGTCGCCCCGGCGGACTGGCCGAAGAGGGTGACGTTTCCGGGGTCACCGCCGAACGCGGCGATGTTCTCCCGCACCCAGTGCAGCGCGGCCAGCACGTCGAGCAGGCCGCGGTTGGCGGGCGCGCCGGGGAGGTCGAGGAAGCCGGCGATGCCGAGCCGGTAGTTGAGCGTGACGAGGACCACGCCGTCGCGGGCGAAGGCGGTGCCGTCGAACAGCGCGGACCGCGTCGATCCGGCGACGAACGCGCCGCCGTGCACGAACACCATGACGGGCAGGCCGCCGCCGGCTGTCTCGGGCGCCCAGACGTTGACGGTGAGGTAGTCCTCGCCCTTGATCCAGCCGGTGCCGAAGTAGGGGGACATGTCCACGCTGCCGAGCCGGCGTTCGGACTGCGGCGCGTTGGGGCCGGGCACGGTGGCGTCCCGTACGCCGTCCCAGGGGGCGTGCGGCCGGGGCGGCGCGAACCGGGCGGCGCCGCGCGGCGGGGCGGCGTAGGGGATACTCCGGAAGGCGACGGTGCCGTCCTGGCGCAGACCGCGGACGGCGCCCCGCGCGGTGGTCACTACGGGGGCGGGCTGGTAGCGCACGGTGGTGCCCTTCGGTACGGGTGCTGGGTTCGGCCGCGAGCGTAGGGCGGGGGCCGGTCTCCGCGGTATCGGTCACCTGACCGCAGTCGGGCGTCCGGCCCCGTACCGGCGCTTGTAGCCTGGACGGCTGCGGCGGGCGAACCCGATCGCGGAGCCACAGTGTCTGGTCTGGAGAGTCCGTGGACGTGCACCCAGGCGGCCCGGACGGGGCCGCCGGACCCGGGCCGGGGGCGCAAGAGCCGCTCGTCGGCCGGGACGCCGAGTCGGCGCGGCTGTTGCGCGCGGTGCACCCGGCGTCCGCGTCGACCTCGACGTCGGCGGAGTCGGTGGTGGTGGTCGCCGGTGCGCCGGGCATGGGCAGCAGCGCGCTGCTGGAACACGTGGCGCGGCGGGCGGAGGCCGGCGGCGCCCGGGTGCTGCGGGCGGTGGGCAGCGAGTCGGAGTCGGGGCTGGCGTTCGCCGCGCTGCACCAGGTGCTGCGGCCGGTGCGCCACGAGGTGGACGGACTGCCCGGCGGACAGCGCGCGGCGTTGCGGGCCGCCTTCGGGGCGGGGCCGGGCACGGGGGCGCGGGCGAGTACGGCCGGTCCTCCGACGTCCGCCTCCGGGGCGGCGCCTGCCAGCCGCCGCCGGACCGGCTCGCCCGACCCCATGCTGTTCGGGCTCGGCGTACTGGGTCTGCTGTCGGCGCTGGGGGGCCGGGGGCCCGTGCTCGTCGTGCTGGACGACGCCCACTGGTTCGACCGTGCCTCCCTGGAGGCACTGGCCTTCGCCGCCCGGCGGCTGGACGGCGAACCGGTCACCATGCTGGTGGCCGTCCGCGCGGGTGAGCACTTGCCGGGGTTCGACGGGACCGTGCCGACGCTCACCCTGGGGCCGCTCGACCGGGCCGCCGCCGGCCGGCTGCTGGACCGGCAGCCGCAGCGCCCGGCCGGCCGCACCAGGACGCGGATCCTCGACGAGGCCGACGGCAATCCCGCGGCCCTGGTGGAGTTCGCGGGGGCCGCCGCCGTACGGGAGACGGCCGCCGGGCCGCCGTTCGTGGGGCCGCTCCCGCTCACCGACCGCACGGCGCGGATGCTCGCCGCCGGGCTGAACGGCCTGCCGGTCGCCACCACCCGCGCCCTGCTGCTCCTGTCCGCCCTGGACCCCCCGGACCCGGCGCCTTCCCTCCCTGCGACGTCCCCGCTCCCGCCGGCCGCCCTCCTACGGGCCGCCCTGCCGCTGACCGGGTTGCCGCCGACCGTCGTCTCCCTCCCCCAGGACGCGCGTCCCCAGGACCCGCGTCCCCGGGCCACCCTCCCACCGGCCGCACTGCCCACTCCCCTCGAAGAAGAACCGTGGCTGCCCGCCGAGCAGGCCGGGCTGATCCGGCGGACCGGCGACGACGTGCGGTTCCGTCATCCGCTGGTTCGGTCGGCCGTGTACCACTCCGCCTCCCCGGGCGCCCGGCGCGAGGCTCATCTCGCGCTCGCCGGGCTGCTCCGCGACGAACCGGACCGGCGCGCCCGGCACCTCGCCGCCGCGGCGGCGGGCCCGGACCC
>NZ_JBQOUX010000145.1:0-17117 GCF_052216785.1 Streptomyces sp. JW3
GTGCAGCGCCGGGCGGCGGCCGCGCCGGTGCCTCCGCACCTGCCGACGACCGCCCGTACTCCGGCCACGCCGGGTGGCGCCACGCCGCCGGCGGTGCAGCGACGGGCCATGGACGCCGGGGCGTCGGCCGCGCGTGACGGGGTGCCGGGTGACTCGGCCCCACGTGACTCCGCCACGTCGGGGACCGCGCCTGCTCCGGTCCAGCGCCGGGCGACGGCGCGCGACTCGGCCCGGCGCGACTCGGCCCCGCGTGGTTCGGCCCCGCGTGGTTTGGACGCCCCCGGCGCCACGCCGCCCGTCGTCCAGCGCCGCGCCGCCGAGCCGGCACCGCCGGTCGCCATGCCCGCGTCTCCCACGCCGGCCTCTCCCACGCCGGCCGGGCCGAGCGCCGCCGCGCCGGCCTCCGCGTCCACCCCGGCCGTCCAGCGCAGCAGCGCGGACAGCGCGGGCAGCGCGGGCAGCGCGGGCAGCGCGGGCAGCACGGACAACGCGGGCACCGCGAACGGCCCCGCGTCCGCACCACCGGTCACGGCAACGCCCCCGACCGGCCCCTCCGCCTCCGCCACCCCGGCCGTGCAGCGCCTCGCCTCGGACGCCCCGCGCCCCGACGCCACACCCACCGCCCTCCCGGTCGAACGCACCCGTACGGCGCCCGCCCCCGCCCCCGCCGACCCGGCACCGTCGATCGCCGCGCCCGCGCGGCCGGCCCCGCGCGGCTCGGACGCCCCCGCCGTCCAGCGCCGCCCCGCCGACCCGGCACCGCCGGTCGCCACGCCCGCGTCTCCCACACCGGCCGCACCCGCGCGGCCCGTCACGAACGACCCGGCCGCCGCCCCCAACACCACACCGCCCGCCGTCCAGCCCCGGACGACCGCGCCCGCGCAGCCGGGCACGCCCACCCCGAGCAGCACGCCTCCGCCGGTCCAGCGCCGGACATCGGCGCGCGACTCGGCCCCGCGCGGCTCGGACACCCCCGGCACCACGCCGCCGGCCGTCCAGCGCCGCCCCGCCGGCCCGGCAGCACTGCCGATCGCCACGCCCCCGTCCGCCACGCCGGCCGCGCCGGTCACGCCTTCCCCGGTGCAGCGCCGGTCCACGGAACTCCCGGGTGCCGCTTCCGCGTCCGAGGCGGCGACGTCGGCCGGACCCAGCGCCACCACGCCGGCCCCCACGCCAGGTTCCGCCCCGGCCGTCCAACGCCGCAGCACGGAGGCGGCGGACACCGCGAACGGCCCCGCGTCCGCACCACCGGTCACGGCAACGCCCCCGACCGGCCCCTCCGCCTCCGCCACCCCGGCCGTGCAGCGCCTCGCCTCGGACGCCCCGCGCCCCGACGCCACACCCACCGCCCTCCCGGTCGAACGCACCCGTACGGCGCCCGCCGCCACCGCGCCGACCGCACCCGCACCGGCCGCACCCGCACCGGCCGTGCAGCGCGCCGTCCCGGGCGGCAACGCCCCGTCCGCGCCCGCCTCTTCGCCGAGCCCGCCCCCGGTACGGCGTCCCGCCGCCGACGCGGGCTCCGGGCGTCCGCCGGTCCAGCGCGCCGCCGACGCATCGCGTCCGGCCCGCCGGCCGGGCCTCGGTGCCCCGATCCCCTCGGTCCCGGCCACCCCGGCCACCCCGGCCTCGACGGGCACCGCTCCGTCGGCCGCCCAGCGCCTCCCCCTCGCCTCCGCCCCGGCGGCTCCGGCGCCGAGTCCCGCCGCCCCCGGCGCCACCCCGGCACCGGCCGCCGCCCCGGAAGCCCCGCACGTCAGCGCCCCCGGCCCCGACGCACCCCCCGTCCAGCGCGCCACGGCCGCCCCCGACGCACCGCCGGTCCAGCGCGCCACACCCGCCACCCCGATCGGACCGCAGCCGGGGCCCGCCCCGGCCCCGCTGCCCCAGAGCTCCGCCCCCGGCGCCCCCCGGATCCAGCGCGCCACGCTCCTGCCGCCGACCGGCCCCTTGCCCCAGCGCGCCACAACCACCACGGCCACCACGGCATCTCCCGAAACCACACCCACCCCCGTCCAGCGCGCCACGACCCCGGCCGCCACAACCCCGGCCGCCACCGCGCCCCCCTCCACACTCCCCGTCGTGGCCTCCGCCCCCGCCCCCGTCCAGCGCGCCACCGCTCCGGCCGCCCCCTCGGCCCCCGGGACGCCCCACCGTTCCGGCCCGCCCGCGCCCCTGCCCGTCACCGCCCGCCTCCCCGTCACGGGCGGCCGCCCGGTCCCGCATCCCACCGCGGCACCCGCACCGCTCCCCCTGCTCGCCCCGCCCTTCTCCGCCGCCGAGCCGAAAAGCGCCCCGGCCCCGGCCGTCCAGCGCCTCGCCGCCGGCGCCGCCGCCACCCCCGTACCCCTGCGTACCGCGGCGTCGGCGCCCGCGTCGGCGCCCGCCGCCCTCCCGGTCGCGTCCCTCACCCCGCCGCGCACGGCGACGCCCCCGTCGCTTCCCCAGGCCGCCGCGGCGACCCCCGTGGAGCGCACTGTGCAGCGGTCGGCCATCGGCGCGCTCGCCGCGTCCGCGGCGGCCACCGCCACCGCCGCCCTGAACTCGCTCGGGTCCCGCCGCGACCACGACACCCACGACAGCGCCGCACCGCAGGACGTGCCGCCACCGGCGTACAGCGCGGTGCCACCGACCGGGCACACCGCACCGACCGTCGCCGCGGCGGCCCAGGTGCAGTCACCGCCCGCGGACACCCGGACGGCGGCCGCCGCGTGGAACCCGAAGGAGCTGAGCGACGCCCAGCTCGACGCACTGGTGCACCGGATCATCGGCCGCGTCACCCGCCTGGTCCGCACCGAACTCCGGATGGACCGTGAACGGATCGGCCGACTCCGCGACGACCGCCGCTGACCTTCCTCCCGCTGTGACCGTTCCGACAGAAAGGCCGACCCTCGATGCCCTCCCGTAAGGACCCGGGCTCCACCATCTGGTTCTCCCTCTCGATCGACGGCCAGAGCCTCGGCTACTGGAACGGCTGCGAGGGCCTGTCGTCCCAGGTGGAGGTCGAGCAGCGTCAGGAAGGCGGCAACAACGGCTTCGTCTGGCAGTTGCCGACCCGCGTCACCTTCTCCAACGTCCGGCTGACCCGTCCGCTCACCCCGGACACCACCAAGGTCGCCAAGTGGATCTCCTCCGTGCAGACCGGGATCAAGCGGCCCACCGGCACCATCGTGGCCCGGCGCGCGGACGGTTCCGAGATCGCCCGCTGGGGGCTGCTGGAAGTCCTGCCGGTCAGCTGGCAGGGCCCGTCCTTCGACCCCGGCAGCCCGGCCGTCGCCAACGAGGTGCTGGAGATCGCCCACCACGGCTTCACGGACTGAGCGAACCCAGCGACACCAGCGGAACCAGCAAAACCAGCGAACGCAGCGGAACCAGCGGAACCAGCGGAATCAGCAGAACGAAAGGAGCGGCACACCCCATGGCCAAGAGCAGCGGCGCCGGCAAGAGCCTGGTCCACGCCACCCTCGCCATCCACGAGCCGCCCACCGGCGACAGCACCTCGCCGGGCGCCCTCATCAAGAACTTCTCCCTCCAGTTCAACCCGGCGCAGCTGACCCTGTCCCGCCGCGCCAACTGGAAGGACTCCGACTCGGCGATGAGCCGCAACGGGCCGGTGCCCGAGTTCATGGGCCCGGTGCCCCGGGAGATGGCCGTGGAGATCTTCCTGGACTCCTCGGACCAGCCCAGCAGCAACAAGGTCCTCAAGCAGGTCGACTCGCTGCTGGACTGCTGTGTGACGACGGACCAGAGCCTGACGGCCAAGAAGCCCTCACCGCCCTGGGTGATCTTCCAGTGGGGTTCCTTCTCGACGGCCCGGTTCGCCGCCTACGTCAGTTCCGTGCAGGCGTCGTACACCCTGTTCGGCACCTCCGGCATCCCGATCCGCGCCACCTGCCAGCTCCAGCTGCACGAGCTGCCGCACGCCACCGAGGGCCAGAACCCGACCTCCGGCGCGCTCACCGCCCAGCGCGTGCACCGCGTCGTGGCCGGCGACTCGCTCCAGTCGCTGGCCTGGCAGGAGTACGGCGACGCGTCCGCCTGGCGGGCCATCGCCGAGGCCAACGAGATCGACAACCCCGCGCAGCTGCCCACCGGCACCGACCTCCTCCTGCCCGCCACCGAGGAGGTGCGTCGCTGATGCCGCCGCTGACGTATTCCAACACCATCCAGGTCAAGATCAACGGCATCGCGCTGCGCAAGACGCTCGCCCCGCTGCTCATCGAGGGCTGGGTGGACCAGGGCGTCGGTGTCCCCGCCGCCTTCCGCCTCACCTTCCGCGACCCCAAGCGGACCCTGCTGAAGCTGCTCGGCGTCAACTTCGGCACCAAGGTGGTCCTGACCCCCCTGGCCAACGGCAAGGGAGCCACCGAGCCGCTGCTGACCGGCGAGGTCACCGCCCTGGAGGCCGACTTCGACGGCACCGGCTCCTTCACCGTGATCCGCGGCTACGACCTCGGCCACCGCCTGCTGCGCCAGCGCCGGGTGGCCGCGTACACCAACGAGACCGCCTCCTCGATCGTGCGGAAGCTGGTCGGTCTCAACAGCGTGCCGGTCGGCCGCATCGAGGCGACGAAGACGCCGTACGAGTTCATCAGCCAGGGCAACGTCACCGACTGGGACTTCATCGCGCGGCTCGCCGACGAGAACGAGATGGTGATGTCCCTGGACGCCAAGGGCAAGTTCAACTTCGTCTCGCCCAAGCCGTCCTCCGGTGCGCCGTCCCCGCAGACCGACCCCGAGAAGAGCCCGTTCGTCCTCCAGGCCCGGCACGACATCCTGCGGCTGCGCACCGCCGTCACCGCCTCCGACCAGGTCGCCAAGGTGGAGGCCCGGGGCTGGGACGTCAACCTGGCCAAGGAGATCGTCGCCACCGCCCCGGCGATCACCAACCCCGGCTTCGACATCGGCGCCACCCCCGGCAGCGCGGCCCGCTTCTTCAAGCCGGCCAAGCTGGTGGAGACCGCCACGCCCTACGACAAGCAGGCGGAGGTCACCTACGCCGCGAAGGCGCTGGCCGACGACGTCACCGGCGCCTTCGCCGAACTGGAGGTGGCCGTCCGCGGCAACCCCAAGCTGCGGCCGGGCGTCCCGGTGGCGCTCGCCGACACCGGCAAGCCGTTCGAGGGCAAGTACACCGTCACGTCCGTCCGGCACAGCTTCGGCGACGGCCAGCACTACGAGTCCGCGCTCACCGTCAGCGGCCGCCAGTGGCGCTCGCTGTACGGGCTGGCCTCCGGCGGCGCCGAGACCTCGCCCAGGCTGCCCAGCGTCGCCAACGCCGTGGTCACGGATGTCACCGACCCGCTCAAACGAGGCCGGGTCAAGCTCAAGTTCCCGTGGCTGGACGACACCTACGTCAGCGACTGGACCCGGTCCGTGCAGCTCGGCGGCAAGGGCGGCGGCGGTTTCTTCCCGATGGACGTCGGCGACGAGGTGCTGGTCGCCTTCGACCGGGGCGCCCTGGACCACCCGTTCGTCATCGGCGGTCTCTACAACGGCCGCGACAAGGAGACCAAGAACGACGTCCAGCTCTACAGCGGCGGCCGCAACCAGGCCAGCCGGCACACCATCTCCGACCGCACCGGCAACCGCGTCGACCTGCTCAGCGCGAAACTGGCCCGCAAACAGGGCGTGCGCATCAAGTCCGGTGACGACAAGCTGACCATCAACCTGGACCGCGCCCAGACCGCGATCACCATCGACAGCAAGGGCACGGTCGAGATCACGGGCAGCCGGTCGGTGAAGGTGCGGGCCGGCACCACCATGGAGCTCACCGCCGGACGCTCCCTGACCATCAAGAGCGGCGGCCCGCTCACCCTGCAGAGCGGCAGCCTGATCAACATGCGGGCCGCCACGCAGATCGGCGTCAACGCGGGAGCCGCCCTGAACCTGACGGCGGGCGGGCTCGCGAACCTGACCGCAGGGGGCATGGCGAACGTCACCGGCACCGGCGGCGTGAACCTCACCTCCCCCGTCCAGACCAGGGTCACCGGCGCGCAGTTCACGGTCCTGGCCCCGATCTTCAAGGTGGCCACGATCCCCATCCCGGGGGCGTCATGAGCCGCAGCACAGGCATGACCCGCAGCACAGGCATGACCCGTAGGACAGGCGTGCCCCGCAGCACAGGCATGACCCGTAGGACAGGCATGCCCCGCAGTACCGGCATGACCCGCAGTACCGGAAGGCAGGTGGCTCCCTGATGGCCGAGCAGTTCGTCGGCTCCGGCTGGTCGTTCCCGTTGCGCATCGGGCCGACCGGCGGCATCGCCCTGGTCAGCGGGGAGAAGGAGATCGAGGAGGCCATCCGGCTGGTGCTGTCCACCGCGCCGGGCGAGCGGCCGATGCGGCCCGACTTCGGCTGCGCCATCCACGACCTGGTCTTCGCCCCGGTCAACGAGGAGACCGCCGGCCGCATCCAGCACGAGGTCTACCTCAGCCTCGACCGCTGGGAGCCGCGCATCGAGGTGGTGGACGTCGAGGTGACGGTGGGCGCCGAGGAGAGCACCCTCCTCATCGACGTGCGCTACTCGATCCGCGGCACCAACAACCCGCGCAGCCTCGTCTTCCCGTTCTACGTCATCCCCTCCCACGAGGAGCCGGGCGCACCGGCACCGTCCGACGGCCCCGGCAGCCTCCCCGAAAGCGATTTCTGATGCCCCTGCCCTCTCCCAACCTCGACGACCGGCGCTTCCAGCAGTTCGTCGACGACGCCAAGCGCTACATCCAGCAGCGCGCCCCGGAGTGGACCGACCACAATGTCTCCGACCCCGGCGTCACCCTCGTCGAGACGGTCGCGCACATGGCCGACCAGATCGTCTACCGGCTCAACCGGGTCCCGGAGAAGAACCACCTCGCCTTCCTGGACCTGGTCGGCATCACCCTCTTCCCGCCCACCGCGGCCCGCACCGACGTCACCTTCTGGCTGTCCGCGCCGCAGGAGGAGGCGGTGTCCGTGCCGGTCGGCACCGAGGTCGCCACGCTGCGCGCGGACAGCGAGGAAGCCGTCGTCTTCGCCGTCGACCGGGACCTGCGCATCGTCCCCAGCGCCCTGCGCCACCTGGTCCTCCAGCAGCGCGGGCAGCCCGTCACCGACCGCACCCACGACCTCGCCGAGGGCACCGACATCATGTGCTTCGCCGAGTCCCCGAGCCCCGGCGACTGCATGCTGCTCGGCCTCACCGCAGCCGTCCCGCACTGCGCCGTCATCCTGGAACTCGACAGCCGCGTCGACGGCGTCGGCGTCGACCCCCGCCAGCCGCCGCTGGTCTGGGAGGCGTGGACCGAGGACGGCTGGCAGTCCTGCGAGGTCGACCGCGACGGCACCGGCGGCCTCAACCGCCCCGGCGAGATCGTCCTGCACGTCCCCGGCACCCACGTGCTCTCCCGCACCGGCGGCCACGAGGCCGGCTGGCTGCGCTGCCGCGTCACCGAGCCCCTGTCCGACCAGCCCTTCTACACCACCTCCCCCACCGTCCGGTCCGCCGAGGCGTGCACCATCGGCGGCACCACGCACGCCATCCACGCCGAGACCGTCTACGACGAGGCGCTCGGCGAGTCCACCGGCCTGCCCGGCCAGCGGCTGCGCCTGGAACACGCCCCCGTCGTCGGCGACACCCCGCCGGTCCTGCTGCAGAGCGCCGAGCACGACGGCTGGGTGGACTGGGACGTCGTCCCGCACTTCGCGGGCTCCCGCCCCGACGACCGGCACATCACCCTGGACCCCACCACCGGCGAGATAGCCTTCGGCCCCTCGGTCCGCGAACCCGACGGCAGCCTGCGCCAGTACGGCATGGTCGCCCCCAAGGGCGCCGTGCTGCGCGCCCGCCGCTACCGCACCGGCGGCGGCCGGGCCGGCAACGTCGCCCGCGGCGCCGTACGCGTCCTGCGCACCTCCATCCCGTACGTCAGCGAGGTCGTCAACCGCGAGGCCGCCCGCGGCGGCGTCGACGGCGAGACCGTCGAGGAAGCCAAGGTCCGCGCCCCGATCACGCTCCGCGCCCAGGAACGCGCCGTCACCCTGCGCGACTACGAGGAACTCGCCCGCCGGGCCGCCCCGGAGACCGCCCGCATCACCTGCCTGGAGGGCGAGGAGAGCGACCACGGCGCCTACGCCGTCCGGGTCCTGGTCGTCCCGCAGGCCGTCCCCGACCCCGGCGGCCGGCTCCGCTTCGAACAACTGGTCCCCGGCGACGCGCTGCTCGACCGCATCACCCGCTACCTCGACGTACGCCGCCTGATCGGCACCCGGCTGGCCGTCGGCCCGCCGTTCTACCAGGGCGTCACCGTCGTCGCCACGCTGCACGCCTTCCGCGCCGCCGACACCGACAAGGTGCGCCGCCAGGCCCACGACGCCCTCTACCGCCACCTCGACCCGCTCACCGGCGGCGCCGACGGCAAGGGCTGGCCGTTCGGCCGCCCGGTCCAGGCCGGCGAGATCTTCGCGGTACTGCAACGCGTCCCCGGCGTCGAACTCGTCGACGAGGTCATACTCCACCCCGCTGACCCGCTCACCGGCAAGCGCGGCGACGCCACCGACCGCATCGACCTGAGCGCCCCCTCCCTGGTCTTCTCCTTCGACCACCGGGTCCGCGTGATCGGGGACGACCGGTGAGCGCCCGCGGCGCCGTCGACGGCCTCGGCTCCTCCGCCCCCATCGGCATGATGCTCCCGGCCGTCTTCGCCGACGACGACCTCGCACAGCGGTTCGTCGGCGGCCTCGACGACACGGTGGCGCCGATCCTCAACGTCCTGGACTGCCTGCACGCCTACTTCGTCCCGTCCCTCGCCCCCGCCGACTTCACCCGGTGGCTCGGCGACTGGGTCGGCGCGGAGACCGACGGCACCGAGGCCGACGACCGGCTGCGCGCCGCCGTCGCCGCAGCGGCCGCCCTGCACCGCGTACGGGGCACCCGGCGCGGCCTGTCCGAAGCGGTCCGGCTCGCCTTCGGCGTCGTACCCGAGATCACCGAGAGCGGCGGCGCCGAATGGAGCGCCCGCCCGCTCGGCCCGGTCCCCGGCGACCGGCGCCCGCACCTGCACGTCACCGTCCGCCTGGCCGACCCGGCCCCGGCGGACACCCACCGCCTGGACGCCCTCGTGTCTGCGGCCCGCCCCGCCCACATGCCCTACACGGTCCAGGTGACCGCCGCCGAAAGGACTTCGGAGACATGACCACGCAGCAGAACTGCGCGGAGTGCGGTACCCGTGCGGAGCCGGGCCAGTCGTTCTGCGACGCCTGCGGCTCCGTCCTCAGCTGGGAGTCGTCCTCCCGCTCCCGCTCCACCCCGAACCCGGCGTCCACCCCGGCTCCCGCCCCTACGCCCGCCCCGTCCCCGGTACCAGCCCCCGCGGCCTCCACCGCCCAGCCCGCCCCCGCCGCGAACGCGTCCTACGGCACCTACGCGGCCCCGGCCCCGGCCCCGGAAGCCGCCCACCCGCCCACCCCACCCCCGGCCGCATCCGTCTCCGCCCCCGCCCCCGCCTCCGACACCGCCGCCACCGCGGCCCTCCCGTCCGCCACCCAGCCCCCGCCGGCCCCAGCCGCACCCCCAGCCACACCCCCTGCGGCCGCCCCCGCGACCGCCCCCGCGGCTCCGGACATGGGCGACACGATGGCCCACCGAGCCCGCTCCCTCCTGGTCCCGGTCGCCGACCCCGAGGCCCGCACCGTCCCCTCGGACCCGGCCGTCGCCCCCGTCCTGCCCGGCGTCCCGATCGCCGAACGCCCCCAGGTACGCCCCGTGGGCCCGCAGGACGGCGAGAGCGGCCCGCCCTGCCCCTGGTGCGCCACGCCCAACCGCGTCGACCGCCACTACTGCGTCCGCTGCGCGATGCCGCTGGCCGGCGACGAACGGATGGACGCCCGCCCGCTCCCCTGGTGGCGCCGCCTGTTCCGGGGCTCCCAGGAAACCCCGTGGGCCGGCGACCGCCCCCGGCTGCGCCGCACCTTCGACAGCATCGGCACCTGGATCTGGGCCGCGATCGCCATCACCGCGGTGATCTGCGCCATCATCTACATCCCCGACGGCTACCAGGCCACCCGCGACCACTTCGCCAAGCGCGCCCCGGTCACCCCGGACTCGGTGAAGGCGTCCCGCTCCTACCCCGGTCACAAGCCCGAGCTGCTCTTCGACAAGCTCAGCAACACCTGGTGGGGACCGGGCGTGAACGAGTCCGGCAAGGGCCAGTGGGTCGAGGCCCACTTCAACGAGCCGGTCCGGCTGCTGGACGTACTGATCACCTCCGGCACCTCCAGCAAGGCCGACAAGCTCCAGGAGTCGGCCCTGCCGCACCGCGTCACGGCGAAGATCACCATGAAGGACGGCACCACCAAGACCCGCAGCCTCACTCTGGACCAGGCCGCCGGCGCCCAGAAGCGCTCCTTCCGGGTCGGCGAGATCACCGCGGTCCGCTTCACCATCGACACCTCGTACGGCTTCTCCAGCAAGAAGCAGGTGGCGATCGCCGAAATCGAATTCTTCAGCCGCTCCCAGAGCAGCAGCTCCTGACCCACGGGCCCACCCAGGAATGGCCTCCGCCCGCCGGCGGGGGCCATTTCCCCGTTGCGTCAAGCGTTCGTCTCGGTGAGGGACAGGACGGCGCGGCTGTCCACCTTGACGATGACGTGCCCCCTCGGGAGGCCGCTGTCCGGGACGTCTGCCGGATGAACGGTCATGTGCGGTACGGCGGCACGGTCGGTGTTCCAGTCGCTGATGTGGGCGATCAGGTTCCGCGCCAGCAGGGATGCCTCGGGTCCGTAGCCGGCGGCACCCAGTCGGGACGGCCGCTCGTGATCCGCGTTGTCGCGCTCGGCGATCAGATAGGCGAGGGACCCGCCCGAGACGAGCGCGGGGCTGCGACCGGGGATCGCGGGACGGCGTACGCCGTCCGCCAAGGCCTGCTTGGTGACTTCGATACGGCAGACCGTGTCGTCGGAGACGGTGGCGCGCAGCCAGACGCCGTCGAATGTCTCCTCGCTGCCGACCCGGGCTTGCGACCACAGCTCGGTGCACGGGGCGGAGAAGACCTCGGCGAGCTCGCCCGGGTCGACAGGCTGGTCCTGGTCGTGGTGGAGGCGGACGGTGCCGTGCGCCAGTTCCGTGGTGCGTTCGCCGTGCTGGCCGATGACGGGGACGAAGCCGCACAGTTCCATGTCGTCGCAGACGAGGGTGTCGCCGTGGCGGGTGAGGGCGACGGAGCGGGTCTGGCCACGCCAGCGAAGCGGAAGGACGAGTCGGCCGCCGTCCGCGAGCTGCTCCCACCAGGTGGCGGGGACGTCCCAGAGACCGACCGTGGCGATCATCCGGGTGTAGGGGGCGTGCTCGGCTGCTCCCTCCAGCCCGTCGCGTTCCATGACCCGGACGTGTTCGTAGCCGGTGCGGTTGAGGGCCTGGCGGGCGTGCAGGGCGACGCCGGGGTCGATGTCGACGGTGGTGACCTGGCCTTCAGGTCCGACGAGTTCGGCGAGGAGGGCGGCGTTGTAGCCGGTGCCGGCGCCGATTTCCAGGATGCGATCACCTGGCTGCGGGTCGAGCTGCGTGAGCATCATGGCGACGGTGGACGGCACGGAGGCGCAGGACAGGGCGAGCGGGCCGTCGGGGTTGTCCTTGATGGTGACGGCCTGGTTGGTGTAGGCATCGGCCGGGGCCAGACCCGGCAGGTGGAGATCACGGCGCACGCTGCGCAGGGCCTGCTCGATCCGGGGCGGCAGCGGGCACTTGGCCACAATCTGGTCCACGAGGCGGTTGCGCAGGTCATCGAGGGTGGGGGCGCTGTTGCTGTTCACCAGGTCTCTTTCAGTTCAGGAGGAGGCAGGTCTCCCACCCCGTGACAACCGAGCAGGGCGGGTCGAGGGTGTGGAGCGTGAGCAGGATGCCGTCGGCACCGGTCAGGAGCCCGGCGGCGCCGGGCATCGGGTGCTCGGCCGCATACCTGGCGAACCGGGAGCGGAGGGACGGCAGAGTCCGTCGGAGTGCGCTCCCCGGCGAGGTATCGGCGGCCGAGCGTGCTGTGGCGAGACAGAGCCCGGCCCAGCCGTGGCAGACCGTGGCATCGTCGACGCGGGCCAGCTGTTCGGGGTCGGTGACACAGGCCGTGAGAGCCTCCTCGGCCAGGCGCTGGGCCGACGTACGCGAGCATGCGATTGCTGCGAGCTGCAGGGCGCGTGCGATGCCGGGAGTGCCATAGCACCACGATGGTCTGCCGGGGCGCTCCGTCGCCGGTGATCTGTTGATCCATGCGTCGAGGGTGACGGTCTCCGGCCAAGCCGCGCTCCCGTTGGGCAGGTGGTGCGCTCGCTGTTCCAGCAGGTGGCAGGCTTGTGTCAGCGCCTGGTGGTGGCCTGCCACGGTGTGCCCCGCGCGCGTGCTCAAGGCGAGGAGTGCGACGGGCCCGGCGACACCGTGGGCCATGCCGAAGTTGCCGTGTCCGGTCGGCCAGGCGGGGTCGGGCCGACCGCTCGGACCGTCCGCGCTCCACCAACCCGGCACTTCCTCACCGTTCACCGTGACCGACTGCTGGATGAGCTGCACGAGGTAGCGCAGGACGTCTTCGAGCAGCTCCGGGTGCCTGCCTCGGTGGAGCAGCAGCGTGCCCAGTCCGGTCAGGCCGGAGATCAGGTCGTACTCCGCCGTGCGTGCCGGCTTGCCCGCGTCGATACGGCGATGAGCGTTGGCGAGTCGCGTGCGTACGAGCGTGGTGAGCGCGTCGTCGAGCTGGTCGAGCGCGTCGCGGTAGGCCGGGTGATCGGCCGTATGGAGGACGTAGGCCACGGCCGGGGCCCCACGGAAGAGGTTCGCACCGGCGGGGTGCAGGGCGGCCGGTTGTCCGGCGAGCCTCCGCACGGTGCTGTGCGCTCTGTCCCACTGTCCGCTGTCCCGGGCGAGGACCGATTGGCGGAGGGCGGTTCCGGCGAGGCCGCGGCCCATGTCGTGCACGAGATCGCTCATCGTGTCGCGTCCTGTGCCAAGAGGGAGCGGCATGCCTGCCGCGCCGCGTGTCGGCAGGCTGCCTCGGCTTCCCGGTCCGGGCCTGCGATCCGGTTGTGGTGCATGTGCAGAAGCGACTCCAGCACTGGACCGGTGCGCTCATCGGTGAGGTGGGACCGGTACGTGGCCAGAGCGGCACGGCGCCGTTCGTACGCCTCGGCGAGGCGGGACGTCCCAGTCGAGGGCCGCGTGAGGACTTCGCCGCGGACGCGGTTGAGTGTCTGGCGGGTGACGCTGAGCGAACCTCTGCCACGTGCGGATGTGGTGGCCAGCCACCGGAGGCCTTGCTCGTCGCCGAGCAGCCCGCAGGCCGTATCGATCATTCCGAGTGCGCACAGGACGTGCCGGTCCGGGCCGGCCAGGTCGGTCAGCGCGTACCGGGCCGCGTCGCTGTCGGCGACGAACACGGCCTCGGCTGCCTCCAGGGCGGGCCCGGTGCCGTAGCGGCCGAGCTCGGGCCGGTAGCCGTCGAGGACGAGCCGGGAGGCGAGGCCCTCGCTCTGCAGGTGTGCGGCCCAACCGGCAACGGCCCGTGTCACCCTGGCGTACTCCTCCGGACCGTGCGCGGCGATCCGCAGCCGCAAGTGATCGTCCTCCTGCCCGGTGCGGTAGCGCACGTACCAGCTGTCGGGTTCGCCCAGCGGTTCGAGGAGGCCGGGCAGGCGGCGGGTGAGGATCTGGTCCATGACCATCGGGTGGGTGAAGAGTTTGACCTGCACCCACTGCTGCTGATCGTCTCCGGGCATGGCCGCCATCCCGTTGGTCACCACCGGGGCCGCAGCCAGATCCGGGTGGGCCAGTGGTGGCTGAGTGGAGGTGAGCGGGAGGGTGAGTTCGTGAGCGTGGCCGATCCAGCCGAAGTCCCGTTCGTCGAAGGCTTCGAGCAACTCGGCGTTGCCATGGCGCCGAAGGTGACTGTGGAGAAGGCGTGCGTGCAGTGGCTCGAACAGGTTCAGACGCAGGGTCCGGTCGTCATCGCGCAGTTCGACGCGGTACGGGCACTTCCAGGTGCGTGCCCAGTCGATCAGAGCTTCGCGCCAGGAGTCCTGACAGGCCCCCGCCGGCAGGTCGGCGACGGTCAAGCACCAGCGGGCCGGAGAGAGGATCGCCTTGCGATAGCGGATCCGAGGCAGATACGGCACTCCGGCGGCGAGCGGCCCCCAGTCGAACTGGGTCCAGGCAGTGGCGAAGCCTCGGCCGAGGAGCGCGAGGAACCTGGCGATCGGCGGGGCCTGTTTCTCCAGAGCGAGCGGGTGCAGGACGACCGGTTCGACGACGCGGCGCCGCGAGAGGCTGACCAGGTGCAGCCGCTCGCTGGTCGACAGGATCGCCAGGTCGTCGAGCGGGATCAGGTGCTCGGCGGGTGCCCGGTGCTCACCGACGGGAATCACGTACGGCAGCAGGACCGGGGTGCGGGCCACGTTCTCGGCGTGCGGATGGACCGGGGTGAAGGAAAGCTGGGCGGGCAGCGCGCCGTCCACCAGTGAGGGCAGGTGCCGGTACACCTCGTCGAGGCCGCTGTCGGGGAGCACGGTGGCGAACCGGCCGGTGAGCGTGCCGGTGCTCCAGGCCGGACGTACGGACACGGTGAACTCACCGCGGTCCAACGCCTGTGTCGTCAGCGCGTGGACCCGCACCGCCATCTCGACGTGCGGGGCGATGGCCGCGTCTTCGCGACCGGCATGGGCGCACATCTCGTCGAGGTCCGCGTCCGTGAGCCGGATCTCCCGGGCACCGGTGAGCGCCGCCTGCCACGCTCTGGCCATCAGCAGCTCATCGCGCGGGAGCGCCTTCGACGGGGGGCCGGGCCACACCGACATCGGAAAGCCGGCCGGCAGGCCCACACCGGCAGCCAGATCGACCGCGTCCTTCAGCGGCACCAGGCTTCCGGCGCCGTACCGCTCCCAGAACAGGCTGTGGTAGGCGGCCCACATGGGCTTCTCTCCCACATCCCGTGTTAGCCGGAGCAGGGTATCCGCGGCGCGCTCGGCCTCTTCGAGCACTGGTGCCGGGATACGGACCGTGGCGTCGAGCCGGAGGTCCACGCTGAGTCGTACCCGGCCTCGGTCACTGACGCTGCTCATGCGCTCTTCGGCCGTTTCGGCCAGTTTCAGAGCAGTGTCCGCGTCCTCTGCCTCGTCGTGCTCGGCGAGCAGCCGGCGTACGTCTTCGAGACCGTCGAGCAGGATGACCGTTTCATGCTCCAGGCGATCTGCCAGCGGATGCAGAGCACGCAGCAGGTGCCCGAGAGGATCCGGTTCGGTCATCGGCGCCGACAGGTTGCTGCTCAGAAGACCTGCTTCCAGCAGGTCCGTGAGGAGTCGCTCGACCTGTTCGACCGTGCCACCCGAGGCGATCAGCCGATCAGCGATCTCATGGCACGGAACAGGGTGTGCGGCCAGCGCGAAGACCGTGCCGAGTGGCCGGGTGACGACGGCGGTTGCGGTGCGGCCACCGGACAGCGGGCACACCAGCACGTCACCGTGGCGTGACGTGAGGTCGTTGACCTGAACGGTCAGATGGCGCAGAACGTCAGGTCTCCGCTGGAGGTCGCGGCGGACATGGTCGAGCCACAAGGTGTCCGGACGGACGACGGCACGGTGAGCGGTGCCGATTCGTCCTTCGGCCGGACCGCACTCCGCAGTGGCCACTCCGGCGAACAGGCCGAACGGCGTCGGACGTCCGGCCGCCCGCAGGAGGTAGCGCGCAAGCGCACCCGCCGCCTTCCGTACACGTTTCGGCTGGACAGGCTGGACACCGTCCTCCTCTTCGAGGATCTGGTCGACGGCTCGCGCGAGTTGTGGGGACGCCGCCCGGACCGCAGCGGCAAAAGACGGGCGGACCCATACCTCAGCGAGCCATCGGCGGCAGTCGGCCAGATCGTCAGGGTCAGGCCACTGGGTCGACTGAGCGGTGAGCGGGAGCACAGCGGCTCGCAATAGGAGCACGTCGCCGCGCTGGAGCAGTCTGGTCTGCGTCATCGTGGAGTCCCTGGTCGGTTTGGCCTGCGCGGGCCGGGGAGTGAGGCCGGCCCGCGCTGGTTCCGGTGTGTGGGTCAGCTCGTGCAGGAGGAGGCGCAGGTGGACTCGCAGCCGTCGCTGGTGTCGCAGTCCTCGTCCACGGGCACCGGCGCGTCCGTGATCGCGATGGTGAGCTGCCAGTCGTCGCCGGTGATCGGCGCGGTGCCGGTCGTCGCGGTTGCCATTCGGATACCTCCGGAGGGGTGGTCGGGCCGTCCGCGGGAAGCGCGGACGAGGGAGCGCGGGCCCCCCGCACCCGGCTGCTCCGCGTTGGTGTGCAGCCGAGTGCGCGAATACCGCGTTCGAGGACGTTGCCGAACGCGCAGCATCACCAGCAGGTCTCCCCGCCTGCGGCGGCCAAGGCGATGGTGAGGTCGTCGGCTGCCGTGTACGCGGGACCGTCAGTCGGATCGCTCACCCAGCGCAGTCGGCCGTCCGCCCAGCCCGGTGGCGCCAGCACGACCCACGCACCGTCACCCAGCGCGAGGGTCCGTCCCTGCCGCCACCTGCGTGCGGTGCCGGGCGGAGTGAGGAAGTACGCCTGGCCGTTGCACCGGTCGAGCAGCACCGGCCCCACCGGAGTGCCGCATGCTTCGAGGAAGCGCACCGCCCGCACACCGATGACGGCCTCGACGCGGATGGCGTCCCAGTCCCGGCCGGCGGCGAAGAGCGTCGGTTGGCTCAGGAACCTTGCCCAAGTCGCCAGGGGTGGGCGGTTCTGATGTGAGTGCGTGACCATGACTCTCCTCCGTCCGCTGAAACCGAGTCGCCCGGACCCCGGGACCCGATCACCGACAAGGTTCAGGTGCTCACCAAACGTCGCCGGACGTAGGCAACAGCGGTATAACCAGCAGGTGTTACCGAGGCGGGAGAACACTCCGGCGTCGCTCGTGAGGGGCGGACTTGCGGCGCGGGAGTAGACAACGACCGGGACTTGTCCGAGGCCGCGAGGCGGATCGTTCGGCATGCCCCCCAGCGTGGCGGCGACGGTCGACACAGGACAGACCCGTTCCATGGCTGTGGAAGAGGTGCGTGGGGATGGCGTCCCGCCGAGTGGTGTAGCCGATCAACGGACCGGAACTCGCAGGTCACGCCGTGTATTTCGGTCGGCC